>DATMJU010000408.1:0-10016 GCA_035553795.1 Vicinamibacterales bacterium | reverse complement strand
GTACTTGTCTTCTTCGGCGCGGCCTTTGAGGCCGTTGGCGAAGTAGTTCGCGGCATTGCTCGACACCTCGCTGCCGTGCAAGTCGAGGCTCTGGCTGAACCAGAAGTTGACGAACTTCTGGATCAACGGCCGGTCGATGCCGCCGGCCTTGCGCACGTCGCCGGAGAATCCGCTTTCGCGCAGCAGCTGGCAGGTGCGCTCGAGAATGCGCGCGATGCCGCTCTCGCCGACGAACATGTGGTGCGCTTCCTCGGTGAGCATGAACTTGGTGGTGCGCGCCAGCGGATCGAGCGAGCTTTCCGACAGCGACAGCAACTGCGACTTGCCGTCGCGGTCGGTGAACATCGTGAAGGCGAAGAAGTCGAGCCACGTGTCGATCGGCTCGTTGAACGCCTCGAGCATGCGCGGCGTGTCGTCGTTGCCGCTGCGGCGCTCGAGCAGCGCCTCCGCCTCTTCGCGGCCGTCGCGGCCGAAGTAGGAGTGCAGCAGGTAGACCATCGCCCAGAGGTGGCGGCCTTCCTCGACGTTCACCTGGAACAGGTTGCGCAGGTCGTAGAGGCTCGGGCAATGCGCGCCGAGCGAGCGCTGCTGCTCGACGCTGGCCGGTTCGGTGTCACCCTGGATCACGATCAGGCGACGCAACTGGTTTCGGAACTCGCCGGGGACTTCCTGCCACACCGGCTGGCCCTTGAAGTCGCCAAAGCCGATGCGGCGATCGGGCACCGGCTCGGCAAGGAAGATGCCCCAGCGGTATTCGGGAAGCCGCACGTAGTCAAAGTGCGCCCAGCCGGCCGCATCAACGCTGATCGCCGTGCGGAGGTACACCTTGTGGCTGTCCTGGAATCCCGGCGGCCCCATTTCGCGCCACCAATCCAGGTAAGCCGGCTGCCAATGCTCCAGCGCACGCTGCAGGCGCTTGTTGCCTGCCAGGTCGACGTTATTCGGAATCTTCTCGTCAGAAATCATGACGTCTCCGGGCGTTCCACGAACGTTCGGCGCGCGTTCGCCGAACGATTAAGTCCTCTTGAAGTCGAACGTAGGCCGGCCTTCACGACCGTAGGTCATGAGCGCGCCCTTTTCACCAACCGCGTTCGGCCGCTGGAAGATCCAGTTCTGCCACGCCGTCAGGCGTCCGAAGATCTTGGTCTCCATGGTCTCCGGCCCGGCAAATCGAAGATTCGCTTCCATGCCGGTCAGCGCGTCCGGCGAGAATGCCGCGCGCGCTTCGATGGCCATGCGCACTTCGTCGTCCCAGTCGATGTCGTCGGGAGCCGAGAAGACCAACCCCGCTTCGAGGTCCTCCTGCGCGTTGAACGGACCGCCGTGCGACAGGGCCTTCTCGACCGATTCCGGTTCGCCGAGGAAGCGAACCTGCAGGCGTGTCAGGCCGTTGCTCATCGGATACGCGCCGCCGTTCATCACCGACAGGCGGATGCTGTTGTCTTCGTCCGGGTGATCGATCATGTAGGCGCGATCGGCGGCGAGCGCGAGTTCGAACAGCGTGCCGGCAAACGCGTTGCCGGGTTCGATCAGCGCGAAGAAGCTGCGCGACGTCAGGTCCATGCGCTTCAGGGTGCGGCGGATCAAGCCGGTGATCTCGCGCACCAGCCAGTGCGACTGGTTGGCGTGCAGCACGTTGTCCACCGCGATCACCGCTTCGGGATCGCCCACGGCGCGCACGATCACCGTGCCGATCTCCGGCTCATTCAACCGCAGGCGCAACAGCGCATCGTCGAACTCACGGAACGCGCGCACCGCCCAGGACTGGTCTCCGGCCTTCAGGTACTCATCCGCGCTGGCCGGCTGCGGCGTATCGGGCGCCGAGATCGTCAGCTCGCACGTGCGCTTAGCGCGATCGATGCTGCCCTTCACGTGCTTGTACTGAATCACGTCGCCGTCGATCGACGGCGAGAGCGGACCGAGCGTGATGCCGGGGCCGCCGGCCGGACGATCGGACTTGGCAGCGAGCGCCTGCGCGTGCCTGGCGACCGCCTCCTGGAACTTGCTGGTCGGATACACCGCGTCAACGAAGCGGCCTTCGACGGCCCGCTTGCCGCGCACGCCTTCGGTCAGGGTGCTGAAGTCATCGGCGAGATCGCGGCGCACCTTGCGCTTGTCGACAACTCGCGTGAGCCCGCCGGTGCCCGGCAGCACGCCGAGGAGCGGCGTTTCGGGCAGGCCGACCGAGGCGCTGCCATCATCCACCAGCACGATCTCATCGCACGCCAGCGCGAGCTCGTAGCCACCGCCGGCGCAAATGCCGTTCACCGCGGCCAGGAACTTGATGCCGCTGTTGGCGCTCATGTCTTCCATGCCGAGGCGCGTTTCGTTGGTGAACTTGCAGAAGTTCACCTTGAAGGCGTGGCTCGAGCCGCCGAGCATGAAGATGTTGGCGCCGGCGCAGAAGATGCGCGGCTTGAGGCTGGTCAGCACCACGGCATGCACTTCCGGGTGCTCGAAGCGCAGACGCTGCAGGATGTCGGCAAGCTCAATGTCCACGCCGAGGTCGTAGGAATTCAGCTTCAGCTTGTAGTCGTTGGGACGCAGGCCGGCATCTTCGCGCACGTCCATCGCCAGCGTCGCAACGGCGCCGTCAATGGTGAGCTTCCAGTGCTTGTACTGCGAGGGAGTCAGTTCGAAATTGACGGGAGGCGGAGCGGCAATCTGTTCCACGAGACGAAGTCTACTACGGTTTTAAACGCTCGTTCAAACTCGTGGTATAAGAGACTGGCCCCTATGTCCCGACAACCTGCCGCCTCGGATCGGCGCATCGAAATCCTGAAGAGCGCGGCCGCCGCGTTCCGGCGGCGCGGCTATCACGGCGCGAGCGTGGACGAAATCGCCTCGGCGCTCGAGATGACCAAGGGCAACCTCTACTACTACTTCAAGAACAAGGAAGAGATTCTCTTCGCCTGCCACGAGTATTCGCTGGATAAGCTGCTGGCGCTGATGGCGGATGTCGAGGCCGAGGCCACCTCACCCGAGGTGAAGCTTCGCCGTCTCGTGCTCGCCTTCGTGCACTTGATTCTCGATGACCTTCACGGCACGGCGCTGACGCTCGATCCGGAGGCGCTGTCGCCGCCGCTGCTCAAGCGCATCATCGCCAAGCGCGATCAGTTCGATCAGGGGATCCGCGCCATCATCCAGCAAGGCATCGACCAGGGCGTGTTCAAGCCCGGCGATCCGAAGATGATCGAGTTCGCGATGATGGGCGCCGTCAACTGGATCGCGAAGTGGTTCGATCCCGCCGGGGCGATGACGTCCGACCAGATCGGCGACGCGTTTGCCGATTACCTGGTTGGCGGCCTGCGCAAGACTTAGCGCGGGCGGCGCCTCGCCTGGAAAACCTGTACAGCTTCCCCGATTCAAGTCCCGGCCGTTCCTGTCGATTGGTCTCTCAGTCGCGCCCGTAGGCCGTCCCGCAGTGGCGGCGGCAATTCGGGCATTTCATGGGGAGACTTCAAATGCGTACGTTCGTTCTGGCACTTAGTGTCGCTGTTCTCGTCTGCACCGCTACCTCCGACGCCCAGGTTCGCGGCATGGGCCGCTTCGCCGGCACCGTCGTGGACGACTCCGGCGCGCCTGTTGAAGGCGTGAAGGTCACGGCCCGTCTCGATGCCAACGGCGGCGTCGTGGAAGGCGCCACCGATGACAAGGGTGCCTGGGCCGTTGCCGGCATCGGCAAGGGCGTGTGGATGGTGGAGTTCCGCAAGGCTGGATTCACCCCGCGCGCAGCCAAGGTCATCCTCGAGCGCGAGCTCGACAAGGTCCCTGCCATCAAGATGGAACTGAAGAAGGGCTAACGCCCTTCTTCTTCCCGCTCCGCGGAGGCAGCCATGACCAATTGGACCATTGGCAAGAAACTCTCACTCGGTGTCGGCGCGACGTTTGCGCTGGCACTCCTGATGGGCGGCGGCGGCATGTTCGCCACACGCTCATTGAGTCAGGATCTCACCCAGATCAGCCAGGTCGACGCGGCCGGCAGCGCGGAAGCATCGCGCATTCAGTACCTGGTCGCGGAACTGTCCGTGCTCGTGCGGCAGACCGTGATTGCGGCGGCCCGCAACCAGGGCGATGAGGTCACGGCGAAGATCGCGGAGACCGGCAAGGCCTACGAAGAGCTCGGCAAGGCGCGGCAGAAGCTCGATGCCTTGACCACCGATCAGGAGGTCCTGAAGCTGTCGGCATCGATCAACAACTCGATGTCCTCGTGGCTCGCCAAGGCGAAGGAAGCCCAGGGCTTCGCGCAGGCGTTCTCGACCGGCGAAGCGATCGAGGCGATCGACGCGTCGAAATCGCACAGCGACCAGGCCGCCAAGGCGGCGCAGTCGATCGTGTCGTTGTGGATGGCTCGCATGGACGCGAACGCCAAGAGCGCGGCGTCACGCTACGCGTTCACCCGCAACGCGTTGATCGCCCTCGCCCTCGCCACCATCGTCATCGGCACGCTGGTGCTGGTGTCGGTCCGCTCGACGGTTGCGAGCCTCGTGGCCGTGGCCGCGCGCCTGCGCCGCCGCAGCGATCACGTGCAGGCGGCCTCCGAGCAGATGGCCGGCGGCGCGCAATCGCTCTCGCGCGGCGCCACCACGCAGGCCGCATCGCTCGAGGAAACCTCGGCCTCGATCGAAGAGATGTCGTCAATGACGCAGCAGAACGCGACCAGCTCGAAGGACGCCGCGGCATTGATGGGACAGGTCGATCAGAAGGTGTCTGATTCGAACGCCGCGCTCCAGGACATGCTCACCGGCATGGCCGCGATCCGTGAATCCAGCGAGCGCGTCGCCAAGATCATCAAGACCATCGATGAGATCGCGTTCCAGACGAACATCCTCGCCCTCAACGCCGCCGTCGAGGCGGCGCGCGCCGGCGCGGCCGGCATGGGCTTCGCGGTGGTCGCCGAGGAAGTCCGCAACCTGGCGATGCGTTCCAGCGCCGCGGCACGCGATACCGCCGCGTTGATCGAAGAGTCACTCGGCAAGGCCCGCAGCGGCAACGCCAAGGCCGAACTGGTGGCGTCAGCGATTGGCGCGATCACGTCAACGGTGTCCCAGGCCAAGACGCTCGTCGAAGATGTGTCGACGGCGAGCCGTCAGCAGGCCGAAGGCATCTCCCAGGTCTCGCAGGCGGTCGCGCAAATGGAGCGCGGCACCCAGCAGACCGCGGCGACCGCGGAAGAAGCGGCGGCCACGAGCGAAGAGCTCAAGACCGAAGCCTCCAAGACGATGGAGATCGTGCAGCAGCTGGAAGCGATGGTCGGGACCGACAACAGTCAGCCCACCCCAGCGGCTGTCCAGGCTCCTGCTGCCGCTGCCGCGCCGGCCGCCGCCGCACCCGTGAAAGCGGTGCGTCCGACGCTCGTCCACACCCGTCCCGAGACGGAAGTCGCCGACGGCACGTTCGGGTCGTTCTAGCTCGCCGCGCTAACTGGCGGTCTCGCCCGGCTTCAACTTCAACACGTCGATGTTGGAGCCGGCGAGATGCGCCTCGAGTTGTTCAGGAGTGCCGGTGAGCGCGGGAAACGTCCCGTGATGCATCGGCACGACCTGCCTGACGCCCAGCCACCGGGCGGCCATCGCCGCCGTGTCCGGTCCCATCGTGAAGCGATCGCCGATCGGCAGGAACGCGATGTCGGGCTTGTAGAGCTCGCCGATCAACTTCATGTCTCCGAACAGCGCCGTGTCACCCGCGAAGTAGATCACCTGCCCGTTCTCGAGCGTCAGCACAAATCCGGCGGCCTCGCCAAGGTAGATATTGGTGCCGTTATCGTCAAAGCTGCTGCTATGGCGCGCATCGGTCATCGTCACGCGCAGCCCCTTGGTGGTGATCGTGCCGCCCTTGTTCATGGGCTCGAGGTTCTTGATGCCCTTCGTGCCAAGCCAGGTCGTGATCTCCCAGATCGCCGCCACCGTCGCGCCGGTCTCCTTCGCCACCGCCACGGCGTCAGTGATGTGGTCGAAATGGCCGTGGGTGATCAGGATCAGGTCAGCCGTTTTGGGCCGCGCGGCCTCCGGAAACGCCGGATTGCCCGTGTACCACGGGTCGATCAGCACTTCCTTCCCGCCGGGCGTCCGGAGGCGATACGAGGAGTGGCCGAGCCACGTAATTGCAAGAGATTGCATGTGGCCTAATATACTTAAGAGACGTGATCGAAGCCCCACTGCACTTCGTAAAGCCCCGCGAGCCGAAGCCGGAATGGCTGAAGGTGCGCGCGCCCGGTTCTGAGAACTACATGCGGCTGCGCGGCATCATGCGCGACCTCAAGCTCAACACCGTCTGCGAGGACGCCCACTGCCCGAACATCGGCGAGTGCTGGCACCACGGCACCGCGACGTTCATGATCCTCGGTGACATCTGCACGCGGGCGTGCACGTACTGCGCGGTGGCGCATGGCCGTCCCGCGACGCTCGACATCGACGAGCCGCGGCGCGTCGGTGAAGCCGTTGAGAAGATGGGGCTGAAGTACGCGGTCATCACGTCCGTTGATCGCGACGACCTCGCCGACGGCGGCGCCCAGATCTATGCCGACACGATCCGCGACATCAAGCGCCGGCTGCCCGACTGCCGCGTCGAGGTGTTGATTCCCGACTTCAAGGGGGAAGAGTCCTCGTTGCGCACCGTGCTCGACGCGCGCCCTGACGTGTTAAACCACAACACCGAAACCGTGCCGCGTCTGTACCGCGCGGTGCGTTCCGGCGGCAAGTACTCGCGCCTGCTCGAACTCCTCGACCGCTCGCGCACCTACGCTCCGGACATTCCGACCAAGACCGGCATGATGATGGGACTCGGCGAGGAGCACGAGGAAGTCGTCGAGGTCTTCAGGGATTTGCGGAAGGTCGGCGTCTCGATCCTGACGCTTGGCCAGTACCTGCGGCCCTCGGAAAACCACGCGGCGATGACGCGCTACTACCATCCCGACGAGTTCAAGGAACTCAAGCGCATCGCGATGGGGATGGGCTTCGTGCACGTTGAAGCGGGTCCGCTCGTGCGCAGTTCGTATCACGCACACGAGCAGGCCGACGCCGCCCAGGCCGTTCTCTCCGGCAGTCGCTGAATTCGGGCCTGCTTTCGCAGAACGGGGCCTCGCGCCCCGCCTTGCGCGGCACTGCACAACCACCGTTCGGTGATTGATCCACTCCCGCCGCATCTGTAATCTGTGCGCTCCGGGAGCCCCCAAAATGAAACGCGGACTGGTCGCCCTTCTCTTCGCCGGCAGTCTGATTGGTCTCGAGGCGCAAAGCTCGATCTCGATCACCACCCTGGATCGCACGACCGCGCCGACATTCGGGCAGGTCGTCATCAACGGCAACGGATTCCTGACAACCGCCGCTATCTCGGTGGTGTTCACCGCGCGCGATGCGGTGACGGCCACCGTGCCGGTTGCGGCAGTCACGCCGGGATCGGTGCGTGTCGCGGTGCCCCCCCTCCTCAGCAGCGCCAACGGCAACCTGTTCGACACGCCGATCGTCGTGGAGGTGCAGGTCGTGCAGATCACCAGCACCTCGGTGATCACGTCGAACGTACTCGGCGGATTGACGATCGAGCCACTGCCGCAGGCTGACGGCCCTCCCGGCACGTTCACGCGCGCGTTCCTGCGCACGCTCCTGGATGTGCAATCCGATTTGCGGACCGCCCGCCGCTCGAGCACCGGCTTCGGCGAGGTCGTGACGAAGTCGCAGACCTTCACCGACACGCAGACGTCCCTGCTCGACGCCGTCGAATTGATCCTGCGCAGCCAGGACGCGGTCGTCAACCTGCCCACTCCGGACAACCTGCCGCTGTCGATCAGCGCGCGGTCATTGCGCGCGATGGATCGCGTTGGCTCCGGCTTTGTGATGCAGGCCAACAGCATCTACCGCACGGCCGAACCGAATCCTCCGGTGCGGACCACCTCGTGCGCCTGTAATCCGATCAGCGACCTCGATCGATCGCTGTGTGAGTTCAGGCAGAACCCGTGCAGCGGCTACGATCCTGCGCGCCGCGTCAACACGGATGTCGCAGCCAGCCTGTACGGCGCGCAATTCGGCGCGCTCGGCGGGTGGGCCGCCGGCGGCTTGTCGAACGTCGGCTCCGCTGTCGAAACGGCGGGGGGCATCGGGCTGGTCTTCGGTCAGATGTTCGCCTACGTTGCTTCGGTGATGGCGGGTACCGAGCCGCCCGGGTCCTCATCTCTGCGCGATGCCGGCATGCAGATGCTCGAAGACTTGATGAACAGCGGACTCGGCGTGTTCTCTGGCCTCAGGGCGGCTACTGAACTGACCGTCTCTGTCGAGACGCTGGTGAACCAGGCGCGCGGCCCCGTATCCACGGCGCCAGTCGGCGGCCTGCTGACGCCGGCACCGATGCCGTTGAATCCTCCGCCGAACACACGCCCCACGAAGATCTACACCGGCGCCACCGGCGTGGGTCCTAAGTGGATCGCCACGCCGATCACCCAGCAAGTGACACCGGTCACCGCGGCCACGCTGCCGTCGCCGCTGGTCGGCCGGTTCAACGGCACCTATGCGGGAACGGCGACGGTGTCCTGCACGATCAGCGGGCCTGATATTCCGCCGTTCACGCAAGGGGCTTCCGAGCCGCTCACGGGCATCGTGGTCTCGAACGGCAGCATCACGGGTGGTGGCTCGGTGTCGGAGACGGGGCGGTTCACTTCGCCTGCCATGTCAGCCAGCGGACTCAGTTGCTCGGTCGGCGGATTGTTCTGGTCGGTGGGAACGGGCGCGAACAACGCCGGCGCGAATGGCTTTACGAACTGCGCGGGCAGCGTCGCCGGCGCGACGCTGCGATGCTCGGGGACCTGGCTGCTGCGACGTCAGTAGCTAGCAGGTCACGCACTTGTGGTTGTTGATCGCGCCCAGGCTCTCGAGGAGCTTGATGGTCTCGGGATACGGCTGCGTGCGCTGCACCGGGCCATTGGCCACATCGATCGTCGTCTGGCCGCTGCGATTGACCTTCTTGACGTCGGCGCCCTTTGACACCAGGAACTTGATCATTTCGTTGTCGCCGCGCGACGCGGCGAGATGGACCACCGTGTTGCCGTCGGCGTCGACCGCATTCACGTCCAACCCGAGTTCTTCGACCAGGTACTTCACGGCCGGCAACATGCCCGCCGGCGCGACATGGTGAGAGTTGCCGGCAAAGCCGGTCGCGTAACCAGGGCCGGCGGCTGCCAGCAGCGCGCTGGCGTTCGGACCGCCAACCGGAATCGGCGGCAGGCCGGTCTTGTCGGCGCCGCCGGTGGGATCCTCAGGGCCGCGGCGCGAGAACAACCGCATCGTGGGAATCGAGGGATCGGCGCCGTGATCGACGAGCAGCTTCATCGCGGCCACATCCGCCGCGTACGCCGCGCGCCAGAACGGCGTGGCCCCTGCTTCATCCACACCGGATTGATCGAAGTTGTAGCCTGAGTACCACACCTTGCGCCGGACCCTGGCGTTTGGATCGGCGCCCTTGGCCAGCAGCCGCTGCATCACGTCGAGATAGCCGAGCGACTGCTGCAGGTAGGCGCGCGGTTGCGGATACGCGGCAATCGGCGCCCACTGCACGTTGATGACGGCATAGAGCGGGGTCACACCCGCATCGCTCGCAAGATTGGGATTGGCGCCCTTATCGAGCAGGTACATCGCGAGATCGAAGTGGCCGTTGATCAACGCGGTCAGCAACGGCGACGCCTTGTCACCGGGACTGAGCAGATTCACGTCCGCGCCGGCATCGACGAGCGCCTTCACGGCGCGCGCGCTGCCCTGCCGGGTCGCGAAATGCATCGCGGTCAATCCGCCCTGCGAGCCAATCAGCTCGTTGTAGCGATATCCGCGCGTCACGCCGGCCACGCCGCCGCCCGGCGCCTGCTGCTGCGGCCGGCCCGTCCCGTCATCGACGGTCATCGTCAACGACGTCAGGTCGGCGACCGACGATGCCAGCTTCCAGTCCGCGCCCCGCTGCAGCAACAGCGACACAACGTCGGCGCGGTCGAGTCCGGCTGCGACCATCAGCGCGGTCTGGCCAAATCCCTTTTCTTT
>DATMJU010000407.1:0-8323 GCA_035553795.1 Vicinamibacterales bacterium | reverse complement strand
GCGTTGTACCCGGGTTGACGTCAGCGTGCTGCGTGCCCGGCTTGTCGGCATCGAGCCACATCGCCTTGCCGGCTTCGAGCTTGTAGACATCGAGGATCTTGCCGGCGCCATCCACGACGTTCAGCGTGCCGCCATTGAGCGAGATCAGCGCGCGGCCGTGATCGTGACGATGCAGGCCAAGCGGCGTGCCGGGCGAGATGATCGACTTCCACACTTGCACTTCGCTGTTCTCGAATTGCGGTTCGCGGCGGCTCGGGCTGGCCTGCTGCCCCACGGCCACACCGGCGGCGAAGATGGTTCCGACTGCGGCGACTGCTCCAACAAACTTCAACGTCATGGGTATCTCCTGAGAAAAGGATGAAACGTTAGCCAACGCCCAGCAGCGCCGCGGCGTTGCGGCCGGCAATGCCTTCGCGCTGTGCCGGCGTCACCGGCAGGCGGCTTACGGCGTCGAGCATCTTCGGGATGCTGCCAATTTGATGCGGATAGTCACTGCCGGCCAGGATGTGATCGACGCCGGCAAACTTGATCGCCAGCTCGATGCAGTTCTGGTCGAAGTTCACGGTGTCGTAATAGAACTGCTTCAAGTAGCTGCTCGGCGCGCGGCTGATGTTGGCGCGGCACTCCGCGAAGGCCTCGTAGCCGCGATCGAATCTCTCGGCCAGGTACGGAACCGCGCCGCCCATGTGGCACAGCACCCACTTGATGTTCGGATACCGCTCCGGGACGCCGGCAAACACCAGGTGCGCCGCTGCCAGCGTGGTGTCCATCAGGAAGCCGACGAGCGGCATCAGCCAATACTGCTCCATCGCCTCGACGCCGAGCGGGTGCGCGGGATGGATATAGATGACGGCCTTCAGTTCGTTGGCTTTCTTCCACAGCGGCTCGTACACCTTGTCGGCCAACGGCACGCCGTTGACGTTGCTGAACACCATCGCGCCCGGCAAGCCCAGCGTCGTCATCGCGCGCTCGAGCTCGGTGACCGACGCGGCCGGGTCGTTCAGAGGCAGCGTCGCGAGCGACAAGAAATGCTGACGCTGTTTGACCGCCGTGGAGAACGCATCGTTGATGTGCTTCGCCATCTCGACGGCGATCGCCGGCTCTTCGTAATGCGTACCGGGGGTGGTGAAGGTGATCACCTGTTTATCCACACCGTGCTTCTTCAGCACGCCCTCGCGGTAATCGAGATCGCGATGACCGGGCACGAGAATGTTGTAGTCGCCCGGATAGTGAAGGCGCGGATTGCCGTCCGCGTCGTAATCCATCCGCACCTTGGCCGGGCCCCGCTTGACGGCGTCGAGATACTCGGGCGGGTAGTAATGATTGTGAAAGTCGATTTTCATAAAGACGGGTGCAACGAGTGCAACAGGTGCGGCGGGTGCAACAGGTGCGGCGGGTGCAACATGTGCGCAAGATTCTACACGCGATGTACGATGGTGGGTGCCCTTTTGGATGGAGTTGTCACTGCTGGCGGCGGCCGGAGTCGTGGCCGGCGCCCTGAACGTCATTGGCGGCGGTGGTTCCTTCCTGATCCTGCCCATCCTGTTGTTCGCGGGACTGCCGGCGGCGGTCGCCAACGGCACCAATCGCGTGGGCGTGCTCGCGCAGAATCTCGGCGGGCTGTTCGGCTTTCATCGCCACGGAGCGATTGACTGGAAATGGTCGTGGGCGGCGTGCGTGCCGGCGCTGGCCGGTGCCGCCGTGGGTGTGTGGCTGGCACTGCAGCTGCCGAACGTCGCGTTCAAGCGCACGCTGTCCATCGCCATGCTCGCACTGACGTTGTGGTCGCTGTTGAGTCCGGCAAAGGGCGATGCGAAGCGCGAAGTGAAATCGCCGTGGCATCCGGGCGTGATGCTCGGCTTCTTCGTCGTCGGCGTGTACGGCGGCTTCATCCAGGCAGGGGTTGGATTCATCGTGCTGGCCGTGACGTCCTATGCCGGACTCGACATGCTGCGCGGCAACGCGGCCAAGCTGTTGACCGTGCTGCTGATCACGGTGCTGTCGTTGATCGTGTTTGCCGCCACCGCGCAGGTGGACTGGCCGCGCGGCCTCGCGCTGAGCGCCGGCACCATCGTCGGCTCGCTGTATGGCGTGAAGCTGGCGGTCCTGAAAGGCGACGTCTGGCTGCAGCGCGTGGTCACCGTTACGGTCGTGCTGTTCGCGATCGCGCTGTGGTTTCAATAGGTGTGCGGGGTGCGGGGTGCGGGGGTGCGCAAGGTGCTTTAAGCTGGGAGCATGAGACGCGCGACCACAGCCTTTGCTCTCACCGCGTTACTGTTCGGCTTGCCCGCAATTGCACAGGCGCAGCTACGCTCGCAGGTCGTCGCCACCGGGCTCAGCCAACCGGTGGCCTTCGTCGTTGATCCGCTCGACGCCTCCAACTTCTTCGTCGTCGAGCAGCGCGGCACCATCCGCACCGTCCGAAACGGCACGGTGTCGTCGTCGTTCGCGCTCGATCTCCGCGGGCAGATTTCCAGTGGCGGCGAGCGCGGGCTCCTCGGGATCGCGTTTGCGCCCGATCACGCCACGTCGCGCCGCTTCTTCGTCACGCTCACCAATCCCGCCGGCGATTTCGTGGTCGCGCGATTCACGCGCACACCGCAAGGCGCGGTCGATCCCAACTCGCGCTTCGACCTGGTGTGGTCCGATGGCCGCGCGTACGTGGCGCATCCGTTTGCGAATCACAACGGCGGCCACCTCGCGTTCGGCCCCGACGGGTATCTCTACATCGGCATGGGCGATGGCGGCAGCGGCGGCGACCCGATGAACTTCGCGCAGAACCCGAACAGCTTGCTGGGCAAGATGCTGCGCATCGACGTCAACGTGCCCGACAGCGATCGTCGTGGCTACCGTGTGCCCGAGGACAATCCGTTCGTCGATGGTCGGCCGATCAGCGCGCTCGCCGAGATCTGGGCGTTCGGGCTGCGCAATCCGTGGCGCTACAACTTCGACGACTGGACGCGGGGCGGCACCGGCGCTCTGGTGATCGCCGACGTGGGACAGACCGCGCGTGAAGAGGTGAACTGGGAGCCGAGCGGCGCCGGCGGGCGCAACTACGGTTGGCGGCTGCGCGAGGGGCGCGGGGCATACGACAACCGCACCGCCGCGGCGTACCTGCCGCTCACCGAACCGATCCACGACTACCCTCGCACCGATGGGACGTCGATCACCGGCGGCTTCGTCTACCGCGGCGCCGCGCTCAACCCGATGTTCAACGGACGTTACTTCTTTGCCGACTATGTGGCCGGCAGGGTCTACACGATCGGCATCGCCCTCGATGCGCGACAGGAAGCCACGGCTGTCGACATGCTCGAACTCACCAGCGTGCTCGGCGGTACTGCTGAACTGGGCCTGATTAGCTCGTTTGGCGTGGACGCCGACGGCGAGCTCTACATCGTCAGCTATACCAGGGGCAGAATCCTCAAAATCGTGCCGCAATAGAACTACGGCCTGATTCCTGCATCCTACCCGGCCGGGTAACCTGGGCCGTTACATCGCTTTGATATGCTGACTCTCTTATGACCCCCCCGACCGCAGTCCCCAGACGTCCGCGCAAGCGCCGCGCGACCGAGGCGGCGCCGGTTGAGGCGCCGGTGAAGCAGGATTGGTCGAACCTCGATCCCAACGACATCAGTAGTCCGGCGCTGTTCATCAATCGAGAGTTGAGCTGGCTGGCCTTCAACGAGCGTGTGCTCTCGCAGGCGCAGGACGTGTCGCATCCGCTGCTCGAGCGCGTGAAGTTCCTGGCGATCACCGGCACCAACCTCGATGAGTTCTTCATGGTGCGCGTCGCGACGATCCTGAAGAAGTTCCGCGCCGGCATTGAAGACGTCTCGATCGACGGCCAGACCACGGATCAGCAACTCGCCACCATTCGCAGCCGCGCCCTGGCGCAGATCGACGATCAGACGGCGTGCTGGAGCCGCTCGCTGCGCCCGCTGCTCGCCGCCGAAGGCATCCACTTTCTGGAGCCGGGCGACTACACCCCCGGGATCGATACGTGGCTGTCCCAGTACTTCAAGGATCACATCTTCCCGGTGCTGACGCCGCTGGCGTTCGATCCGGGACACCCGTTCCCGTACATCTCGAACCTGAGCATGAACCTCGCGGTTCGCGTCCGGCATGGTGGACGCACGAAGTTCGCGCGCGTCAAGGTGCCAGGCATGCTGCCCCGCTTCATCGCGCTGCCCGACAACCTGTCGCCGCAGCCCGGCATGTCGCACGTCTTCCTGGAAGACGTCATTCGCCGCAACATCCAGCAGCTGTTCCCGGGCACGCAGGTCGAAGGCGCGCACCTGTTCCGCATCATCCGCGATACCGACATGGTGATCCAGGAGGACGAAGCGGACGATCTGCTCGAGACCGTCGATCGCGGGTTGAAACAACTGCGCTACGGCGCGCTGTCGCTCCTGCAGGTCGAAGGCGACATGCCGAAGCGCGTGTTGAGCATCCTGATCGAGAATTTCGAAGTCGACGAAGACGTGGTGGTCCGCACCAGCGATCGCCTCGGCTACGGTGACTGGCACTCGCTCTACAAGCTGCACCGGCCGGCGTTGAAGTACCCGGCGTTCACGCCGCGCGTGATGTGGCCGCCCGAAGACGCCGACAAGGTCTTCGATCAGATCGCCGACCAGGACTTCCTGATCCACCATCCGTTCGATTCGTTCACGTCGATCGAGACGTTCCTGCGCGCCGCGGTCGACGATCCGCACGTGATCACGATCAAGATCACGCTGTATCGCATCGGCGCCAACTCACCGCTGGTCGACCTGCTGATCGAAGCGGCGGAGCGCGGCAAGCAGGTCGCCGTGCTGGTGGAACTGAAGGCGCGGTTCGACGAGCGCAACAACATCGCCTGGGCGACGCGCCTTGAAGCGGCCGGCATCCACGTGGTCTACGGCCTGATGAACCTGAAGGTGCACTGCAAGCTGTGCCTCGTGGTCCGCCAGGAAACCGACGGCATTCACCGCTACGCGCACGTGTCGACCGGCAACTACAACCGCAATACCTCGCAGGTCTACACCGACCTCGGCCTGTTCACCGCCGACGAGCAGGTGCTCGACGATGTGACCGAGGTGTTCAATTCGCTGACGGGTTATTCGAACCGCCGCTCTTACAACGCGCTGCTGGTCGCGCCGGTTGGCCTGCGCCAGGGGCTGCGCGCGCTCGTCGAGCGGGAGATGGAACACGCCAAGGCCGGACGCCCGGCGCGGATGATCGTCAAGAACAACGCGGTGGCCGATCCCGGCATCATCAAGGTGCTGTACCGCGCCTCGCAGGCCGGCGTGACCATCGACATGATCGTGCGCGGCGTGTGCTGCCTGCGTCCCGGCATCCCCGGGATCAGCGATCGCATCAACGTCCGCTCGATCGTCGGCCAGTTCCTCGAACACTCGCGCATCTATTACTTCGAGAACGGCGGCGCCCCCGAGGTCTACATCGGCAGCGCCGACCTGATGGAGCGCAACCTCGACCGGCGCGTCGAGGTGCTCTGCCCGGTGCTCGACCCCGCGATGCGGCAGTTGTTGCGTGACGCGGTGCTCGAAGTGCTGCTCAGCGACACCGATCGCGCGTGGACACTGCGGACCGACGGCACATATGTCCGCGCCACGGCGCCGGAAGGCGTCCAGCCGCTCAATTCGCAGCGCTTCCTGCAGGAGTGGTACGCGGCGCAGCACGAAAGCTAAGCGCGTCGCGCTCGACGAAGGATTCTTGGGCTAGACTCGTGGCCGTCAATGGTCCATAGTGTCCTTCCGACGACTCTATGAAGGTCGAGCAACGCACGTGGTCTGATTCCGCAGGGTGGAACGCTCCACCCGATCTCGCCGATGCGCAACTGGTCCTGGTGTTTGGCGATCGGGCCGCGCTCAAGTCCACCGGATTCACAACCTCCCTGCCGGCACGCTGGCGTAATGCCTCGATCATCGGCTGCTCCACCGCAGGACAGATCCAAGGCACCGAGGTCTCCGATGAGGGGGCCATTGCCACCGCCGTCCAGTTCGAACACACGCGGATCAAGGTTGCTACCGCTCACGTGACCGCGGCGGGCAGCGCCGCGGCAGGCGCCGCCCTCGCCGCCGAACTCGCGGCGCCCGATCTGGTACACATCCTGATCATTTCCGAGGGCCTCGACATCAACGGAGAGGCGCTCGTGCGTGGCCTGGGTGAACGGCTGCCCGCCACGGTGTCCGTCAGCGGCGGCTTGTCGGCAGACGGCGAACACTTCCGCGAAACCTGCGTGCTCGTGAACGGCGAGGTCCAGAAGAACACGGTCGCCGCGATCGGGTTGTACGGTGCGAAGCTGCGCGTCGGCTGCGGCTCGCTGGGCGGATGGGATTCGTTCGGGCCCGAACGGCAGATCACCAAGTCGGACGGCAACGTCCTCTATCAGCTCGACGGGCAGTCGGCGCTGGCACTCTACAAGCGCTACCTCGGCGATCACGCCGCCGGCTTGCCGGCGTCGGGTCTCCTGTTTCCGCTGTCGCTGCGCACGCGCGACGTCAGCGCGCCGGTCGTGCGAACCATCCTGTCCGTGAACGAAGCGGACCAGAGCCTCACCTTTGCGGGTGATGTGCCGATTGGCGGCTACGTGCGCCTGATGAAGGCCAATTTCGATCGCTTAATCGATGGCGCGGTCGGCGCCGGGCGCGTCAGCGCCGAGGCGCTGGGTACGCCCGTCGACCTGGCGCTGCTGATTAGCTGCGTGGGCCGCCGCATGGTGCTGCGGCAGCGCGTCGAAGAAGAAGTCGAAGGCGTCCGGGACATCGTCGGCGACCACGCCGCGATCGCCGGCTTCTACTCCTACGGCGAGATCTCCCCCTTCACGCCGAAGGCGCGCTGCGAGTTGCATAACCAGACCATGACGGTCACGACCCTGTCCGAACGGTGACGATGAGCGAGTTGCATAGTCTGCTGAGGCGACAGCTCAAGCGGTTCTTCCCCGACGATCGCATTCCGTCCGAGCTCGACGCGTTGCTGCCGGCGATCGACCAGGCGTACCGGCAGTTCGACAACGACCGGTCGATGCTCGAGCGATCGCTCGACTTGAGCTCGCAGGAATTGCTGCAGGCCAACGCCGAACTGCGCGCGCTGGTGAGCGCGTTCCCGGATCACATCCTCCGCCTCCGGCCGAGCGGGACGATCCTCGACGTCAAGGGCGCGCCGTCCGAGCAATCGCGGCGCTGGCTGCCAGGCCACGACTTCCTGGAGACGCTGGATGCGAAGGCGCGGACGGCGCTGCTCGAAGCGCTGCATCGCGTCGCGACCGCGCAACAGGCCGGCAGCATCGAGCTGGAAGCCGCGACCCGGTTCTACGAAGCGCGCCTGCTGCCCCTCGAGGACACGCAGGTCCTGATGATCCTGCGCGACGTGACCGAGCGCCACTACGCCGAGAAGCAACTGCGGGCGAGCCAGCTGGCGCTGCACGAGGCGCACCGCGACCTGGAGCGCCGCGTCGAGGAGCGCACCGCCGCGCTCGGCCGCGCCAACGACGAACTGCGGCGCGAGATGGCGGAGCGCCAGGCGGCGGAATCGGCGCGCACCCAGCTCGAAGAACAGCTGCGCCACGCGCAGAAGATGGAAGCGATCGGCCGCCTGTCGGGCGGCATCGCGCACGACTTCAACAACCTGCTGACGGCGATTCGCGGCTACTCGGAACTGCTGTTGAAGGAGCTGGTCGGTTCACCGCTGCGCGCCGACGTCGAGGAGATCTTCAACGCCGCCGATCGCGCCGCGACGCTGACCGGGCAGTTGCTCGCCTTCAGCCGCCGGCAGATCCTCACGCCCGAGATCGTCGTGCTCAACCAGCGCGTCACCGACATGAGCCGGATGCTCGACCGGTTGATCGGCGAGCACATCGCGATCGATCTCTTGTTGGCCTCGGACCTGTGGACGGTGCGGGCCGATGCGGCGCAGCTCGAGCAGGTGCTCGTCAACCTGGCGTTGAACGCGCGCGATGCCATGCCGGACGGCGGCCGCCTGGCGATCGAGACGACCAATCGTGACGTCAAGCCTGCGGAGGCCCAGGCGCTCGAGATCGCGCCCGGCCAGTACGTCGAGCTGCGCGTGCGTGACACGGGCATCGGCATTCCGCCGGAAGTGCAGGGCCGCATCTTCGAGCCGTTCTTCACCACCAAACCCAAGGGCGCCGGCACCGGCCTCGGCCTGTCGATGGTCTACGGCTTCGTCAAGCAGAGTGGCGGCGCGATCTCGCTCGACAGCGCGCCCGGCAAGGGCTCGACATTTTCACTGCTGCTTCCGCGCACGGTGGGCGCGGCGGATCGCACGCCGACGCCAAAGACGTTGGCGCCGCAACCCGGGCGCG
>DATMJU010000406.1:0-7484 GCA_035553795.1 Vicinamibacterales bacterium | reverse complement strand
CAAACATGCTACGTTTCGCCATGACCTGCCTCCGTTGTCTGGTGGCTCTGCCCGGCACCCCCATCGGTGCCGCGCAACCCACGATGTACTACGTGAGGCAGGTCTCTCGAGCTAAGATCTGACAGCCATACTGTCTAGGCGCACTGGAGATCGGCGACGCGGAACAAACCCGCTGTGGATAACACACAGCTTCATCGGCACCACGAAGGCAGAATGAAGTGCTCGTTCTTCCTGCTATTCGAGGACTACGTGGACGCCCAGCGCGGGCTATCCCAGTCAGTCAGGGACGAATTGGAGCGGTTTGCTCGAAATCTGGGCCATGCCGGCGCCGTCGTCCTTCCATTCCCGGCGATGCCCCACCACGCACCAAAATGTGCTGGACAAAGAGTGGTCGGATGACGAAAGGCGGCAGCTTCGCCAGACGCCAGGGTCCTCATGATCGACCAAAACTTCGATGACTTCAATCCCCGCGAGCACTCGTGGGTGCTGTTCCACTTCAATCGTGGGGAAGACACCGCATACGCCTCGAAGCTCAGGTCGTTGTCGAAGCAGCTCTCTGACGCCGTCGTATCGACCGACACTGACGCGTTTGCGATTGTGCGGCACGCGCTTCGCTCTGAGGCCATCGATCGAGCATCACGCTCGTTCAAACTGGAACCCGGGGCGTCGGGGTGAGCATCGATCTTCGGGAAGCATTCTCGGCCCTCAAAGATTATCTGCGGGGCGTAAGGACAGGCGCCTAACATCCGCTTGCAGCCGACGGCGGCTGGTGCGATCCTGAGCCGCCGCGGCTCATCGTGAACGTTAGACGGACAATCTATGTTGCAGGTGGGAAACATGAGGCCGATGCTCTGGCTCGCGCTCGTTGCGGGGATGATCGGCATATGGGCGGGTTTCACGTTCGGGCGGTCGGATTCGATTACGACGAACATCTATGCGGGGCTCGCCGCGCTGATCGGTGCGAACCTCCTGTTCTCTTCGTGGGTCTGCTGGAAGGCGACGCCCCGCTCTGGCGACGTCATGGCCATGCCGACAGTCATGCTCATATCGGCTGCAATGCTGATCGGGTTCCTCCCGCGGCTGCTCTGGCCCTCGAACGATATGAGCCACATTGTTGGATCCCTTGCGAGTGCGGTCATCGTGACCGTCCTTGCCCTCGTACAGATCCGTAAACGGCGAAGGCTTCGCGACCAACGGAGCGCGGTCTGACTTCCGTCGGTGGTTGTCGACTCAGACCAGCGAGACCAACGCGCCCCTTTTAGAAGTCGCGGCGCTGGCCAAGACGAGGTGTGTGCCCACGGTCGGGCGATGCGCGCATGCCGCTCGCCCCCTTCGTGGGGGACGAGGTGGCTTCGTCCGCGCGGCGGCAGGCCTTGCCCAAGAGGCGTTCGTCGCGCGACTCGGCCGGGTGGTGCGGGCGGCGGTAGCCCGCGGGCCGGCGGCGGACCGTCGCTCATCGGCTGATGCCGGGGCCTGGGCTCTGACCTGCGGTCGCGCTGTCGGACCACGCCATGCTCGACGCACCGTCCAACATCACGCTGCAGCTGACGAGCGGGACCGTCGACGGCGTGGCGCGATCGATCGGCTGACTTGTCGCGGGGCGAGTGTCGTACGATCGTGTCGGCGCGCTCAGGCGAGCCGCCATCAGGCGCCGCTCGCAGCTGAGCGTGAAACGTTAGCCGGACTTGGCTGATTCCTCGGTCCCTGAGATGATGCTCTCGAGGACGAACGCGCCGTGCCGAAGATTCGTGGCATTCCGGGTCCGTACTGGTTCTTCTTCTACAGCTTCGACTGCAACGAGCCAATGCACGTTCACGTGCGACACGACCGTCAGCAGGCGAAGTTCTGGCTGGCGCCCGTCGCCTTGGCGTGGAATCATGGCTTCACTGCGCGTGAGCTGAATGACATCCGTCGCCTGGTCGTCGAACACGAGCAGGCAATCATTGGGGCGTGGCATGAGCACTGCGGTCAGCGTTGAATCACGGATTTCGAGTGTGGAGGTCACCGACGAGGCGATCATCGCTCGGCTGATCGACGGGCGAGTGATCAGTGTGCCGCTGGCGTGGTCGTGGCGTTTGTCCGAGGCGACGCCGGCCCAGCGCAAGAACTGGCAATTGATCGGTGACGGCCATGGGGTTCACTGGCCGGATGTCGACGAAGACCTCAGCGCCGAAGGAATGCTTAATGGCATCCCCGCGCACCGGCCGCGCGCGCGGAGCTCGACGACGCCGGCTAACAGGCCGCTGCAGCCGACGAGCCGCGCCAAACGGAAGGCTAAATCGAAGCCGCGTGCCCGCGCGGCTCGCGGCTGAGCGGCAGAACGTCAGCCGGAGAGGACGAAGTGGCAATTCCCATGGGCAGAATCTGGATAGCGGCGCTCGCCATCGCGGGACTTGGCCTCGTCGTTTGCGCGGCCTCGACACGTTCGCCGATCTCCGCGAACACGTTCCCACGTGAGGCCTGGCAGCCAGCAGCGAGTATCGAAGACCTCGGGTGGTCCCCGGCCGGGATCGCGGCGATCGAGAAGCGGGTTGCCGCGATCGGTTCGGCGGCCTTCATGATCGTGACCAGCGGCAGGGTCGTGACGGCACGGGGCGAGACCGCACGGACGTTCTGGTCGCATTCCGTCCGCAAGAGCCTGCTGAGCGCGTTGATCGGCCAAGCCGCGGCCGAGGGGAAGATCGACATCGGGCGAACCCTGGCGGAGTTGGGCATCGACGAGAAAAACACGCCGTTGACGAACCAGGAGCGTCAGGCCAGGGTGGTGGACCTTCTGCAGGCACGCTCGGGCGTGTACCTGCGAGCGGCGGCCGAAGTCGATGCCATGCGCGACGCGCGCCCCGCACGCGGCAGTCACCCGCCGGGCACGTTCTGGTACTACAACAACTGGGACTTCAACGTGCTGGGCACGATCTTTCGGCGGACGACGGGCGAGGATCTCTTCCAGGCGTTCGAGCAGCGGATTGCTCGACCGATCGGAATGCAGGACTATCGCGCGAAGGACGGGATGTACGGGCTGGAAGAGGCATCGGAACACGAGGCGTTCGGCTTTCGCCTGTCCGCCCGCGACCTCGCACGGTTTGGACTGCTTTACCTGCATCGAGGCCGGTGGGCCGATCGGCAGCTGATCCCCGAGGCGTGGGTGGAGGCCAGCATCAGGAGCTACTCCACGACGGGGGCGCAAGGGTCGCTGGCCAGCAAGAGCGGCTACGGATACATGTGGTGGGTCCAAGTCAACGCCGAGGCCCATCCCGAGCTCCGCCTTCCCAACGGGAGCTTCACCGCCAGCGGCAGCGGTGGGCAGCGGCTCACTGTCATTCCCCAGATCGACACGGTTGTCGTGAACCTGATGAACACCGACGAGCCGGGTCCTCGGATTGGTAGCAGCGAATGGGACGCTCTCCTCGCTGACCTCCTCGCGGCGAGAAGTCGGTAGGCGCCGAGCGACGACAGGACAGGGGGACAATGCCACACGCCGGCTAACTTCGGCTTGCAGCCGACGGCGGCGGATGGAATCATGAGCCGCCGCGGCTGAAGCCGCACGTTAGGGGGAACTCGAGATACGGGCGTCCGAGAGACAGCTGCCGTGGCCGACATTGTGATTAACACCGGGTCGATAGATGATTCGGAGGCGATCGCCCGACTCGTAAGCGACCTCGGATACCCCACCTCGCCTCGTCAGATGCGCCAACGACTCGTCGCGAGCTGTCCTCGTCGCAGCCATCTATGCGCTCCATCGATTGGCCCTGTGGATGGAAGACAGAGGGTGGATCTACTACCGGAAGGAGCGCGGGAGCAGCGGCGCACTGGGTTCAGCGTTTCTCCAAATTCAGTCCCTTTTTGAGCCGGGCACGCGTCACGTGCTCGAAGAACGACGAAGAGAACCCGCCCCGGAAGACGAATCGGGTGATCCGCCTGCGTCGGGCGCTGCGAATGGCAAACAGCAAGGGGCCGGGCCGGTGGAATCATGAGCCGCCGCGCCTGAAGCCGAAACGGGACCGCGGGAACTATTCCCTCCCAGCTTCCGGAGTCGATAGCCCTCGGCAGATCTTTCGCGCGAGCGTATTGGGAATTTCGGTGTGACGGGGGATCGCTTCGATCGCGCCAGTTGCGGGACTGGTCCAGAGCGAATGCGCAGCGCCTTCGCGCTTCAGGACGCAGCCGTGCTTGCGCAGATGCCGCAAGCGGCTGCTGCGCTTCATTTGACGATTACCGTCTCTCGCTCAGCATCCGGAGGCACGCCCCGGAGACCGTCTTCACGGCGGTCCTGGAGAATCAGGGCGATCGCATGGGCCAGGCTTTCCCGCGCCTCCTCCTTGGTTCTGCCCTGGCCGTTCGCTCCGGGGATCTCTGGGGAATACGCGATGTACCATTCGTCTTCGCGCTCGAAGACCGCCGTGAATTCGTTTCGCATGGCGTTGCTCCCCGCCTACGATACCGCCGGAGGCCGCTGTCTAACAAGACGCTGCAGCCGTCAAGCGGCGGGGGGTGATCGAGCACCAGGTCCCGGCGCTTCACGCCTGCAGATTCAACGGCTCGCGAATGACTCGGCCCCGCATTTTCGCGAGCGATGGCCCGATCGGCTTCGATCACCAGTTCGACGGCTTCCCGGAGGTTGGCGCGGGTTTCTGGACTCGGGGCTCGGCTCATTTGAATCGTTAGGCCGACTCGTGCGCGACCTGGTTCAGCGGCTTGGGATCGCCCTCACCACGGGGGGCAACAGGCAAACGATGGCTCGACGCTGGCGGAGTGCAGCGCTCATCGCGACAATCACACTTGCGCTCGATGCGCCCGCGCGTAGTGCGGGGGTCGCAGCCGATGCCGCCCAACAGTCTGCAACCGCAACCCCCAGTCTGGCGGGGGCGTCTACCAACAGGCGGCCTGTCTTCTCCGACGAAGCGGGATTCACGGCAGACGTGAGTGCCGACGGCCGGTTCGCCGTCGTCTTCACTCAGCCATACGGCCGCGGGACGAACGAGGCTCCGTCGAAACTGGAGATTCGCGACCTGAGCACGCGCACAGTCACGGTTCTCCAGGGAGGCCCATCACCAGCGGGCACGCCGGGCAGACCGGCCGCCGTCTTCTCCCCCGATGCACGGCGGGTTGTGTACAGCTGGCTGGACGAACGATTGACCGACACGGGGATGTTGCAGGTCATCACGGTTGCGAACGGAACCACGCGTACCTTGATCCCGGCCGATCCCACGGACATCGGAGTTGTTCCGCATGGCTGGTCGCCGGACGGCACGTCGATCCTGGTGTTGGTTCACGGGCCAAGCAACCGTCTCACTAGCGATCCGACTTCTATCGCGTGGGTCTCCGTCGCGGATGGTGCCATCCGCACCATCAAGACTCTCGAACCGTGGCGCGGCGGCGTCGATGCCCTTCCACGGCTGTCACCCGACGGCCGGTGGATTACCTATTCGGCAGTCCCACGCGAGGGTTCCACGGACCGCTACATCTATGTCATGGACGCCAACGGGCGTTTCGACCGCGCCGTCGCGACGATGGCGGGCGCGAGCACGTCACCAGTATGGACACCTGACTCCAGCCGCATTGTGTTTCGTCACGTTCTAGGGAACCGGAACGACCTGTTTGCGGTGTCGGTGGTGGCCGGCCGACCTGTGGCCGTCGCGCCGGTACGACTCGATGAGGGATTTGATGGAGAGCCGATCCGAATCACAACGTCAGGCGCGCTGTTCTACAGGACGTACGGCGGTGGAATGACAGGGCTGATCGCAGAGCGTGCGCCCGACGGCGGCCGAGTCCTGCAGGAGATCTCCGGATACGGTGCAGCATGGCGTGGGAACACGCTCGCGTACATCAGGGGCGATCGAGAACTCGTCGTGCGGTCGCTCGACACTGGCGGCGAACGCACCTATCAGCACACATTTCTCCCGATCTTTCCACCACGACTCCTGCGGGACGGCAGCGCGGCGATCGTTTATGTGTTTCCCGGAGCTGATGACGGGCGCCCTGGCGGCTCGTTCTATCGCGTGGATTTCGGATCGGGCGAGTTCAAGCGCCTGTTCGGAAAAGACACCGCAGAACATCAGCGCTCGAACATCGGCGTTCTGTCGAACGATGACAGGATGCTCTACCTCGGAATGCTCGCGGACGGGCCCCGATGGTCCGGCATCGTTGGCGTCGACCTGGCGACTGGCAACGAGGGCCCCCGAGTGTCGTTCCCAGAGCCTGGTCTCGCCGCAGCGGGGATGGCGCTCAGCCCGGATGGCACGACACTCGCGTTTCATGCGGCCGACGGTCGAATCGTGACGATGCGGCTCGATGGACGCGAGTACCGGGAAGTGCACGGTCCTTCGGCTGGAGGCGGCTGGCGAGACGTGATGCGCTGGTCGCCTGACGGGCGATTCATCGTCTTTGCCACACGGTCGGCCTCAAGGTCGAGCAGTTGGCGCCTTCTGCGGGTCGCGGCGACCGGCGGTCAACCAGAGGACTACGGCCTTGACTCGTCGATCCTGCCGCGCCCGGGGCAACTGACCAGCATCGATCTCAGCCCAGACGGATCGCGTGTCGCAGTCGGCGTACGCACGAGGGCTACCTTCGACGTGGCCGTGCTCGAAAACCCACTCCCGGACCTTGGGCGTCGGCGCTAAACGGCGAAATCGCGACGCGGGCCAACACCCGCCTGCAGCCGGCGGTGGCCCGTGGCAGCCTGAGCCGCCGCGGCTGAAGCGGAAATGTTAGGCCTCTGGAAATGCCGTGAGCTTGACCGGCGCCCAAACATCGTGGGACGCTGGTTTCGTGACCCAAGCCACGAAAAAGCTCCTTGAAGAAATTGAGGCGCTCCCTGACCGCGAACGGTCCGAGCTCGTAGCGGAACTCGCGCGCCGCGTGGCGTTTGACCCACACGACGGGCCTTCCGACGTCGATCTGTTAGCTGCTGCCGACCGCCTGTTCATCGATCTCGATCGGCGCGAGCAGTCCTGATGGCCGTACCGCGGCGGGGCGAGGTGTGGCTTGTTGACCTCGGCATGGCCGCAAAAGTACGACCGGCCGTGGTGATCAGCGTCCCCGCTGATGACAGCGATCGGGCGCTGGTAACGCTCGTTCCTCATACGACAAGCGCGCGGCAGTCGCGTTTTGAGGCGACGGTGCCGGTGCCCTTTCTTCGACCGGGCGTGTTCGACGCACAGAACATCATCACGATTCCGAACGCCAAACTGATCCGACCGTTGGGGACATTGACGGCAGCGCAACTGGACGTAGTCGAGCGAACCGTGCGGCTGTGGCTCGGCCTTGCGGCATCCGGCCCAGAGGCCTAACTGGCGTTTGCAGTCGGCGGCGGCCCGTGGCAGCCTGAGCCGCCGCGGCTGAAGCCGGAAACGTTGATATGGCTGTCTTCTGTCAACTGGGCACAGCTCTCCCGCCTCATCGTCTGTGAGTTCCTTTCTGAGCCCGCTCTTTCCGGGCTCTTCGTTCTTCAGGTCCGTCCGGTCGGCGGCACCGCGTTCTAGCGACGG
>DATMJU010000405.1:0-5143 GCA_035553795.1 Vicinamibacterales bacterium | reverse complement strand
TGGTGCGGCCGATCGGATCGACATCCGGGAAGGCGTCCTTCGCGAGCTGCTCGTTGATGATGGCGACAAACGGCGCGTCGAGCCGGTCGCCGTCGGCAAAGTCGCGGCCGCGCACGAGCGGAACCTGCAGCGTGCGGAAATAATCCGGCGTAACGACGTTGAACACGGCTTGCGGCGACTTCATGCCGAGCACTTCGGGGCCTGGCCCCCCCTGGATCCAGTAGCCGCCGTTCGATCGCACGGACGTGGGGAGTGACGTCACCCCGGCCACCGACGTGACGCCCGGCATCGCGCGCAACTCGGTCAGCAGGTTTCGATAGGTGGTCATCGCGCGGGGAAAGTCTGCGCGGCCCGACACCGGCACGACGGTCTTGAGCACCGCGAGCCGGTCGCCCTGGAAGCCCATATCAACGCTCGACAGTGCGAGCAGGCTCCGTCCCAACAGACCAGCGCCCATCACGAGGGCAACCGCGAGCGCGATCTCGGTCACGACAAACGCCTTGCGTGCCCAGCCTCCGCGCACGCCAAGGGCGGAGCCTTTGCCGCCCTGCCGCAAACCATCAGCGAGGTCCACCCGCGAGACATGCCACGCCGGTGCCAGGCCGAAGATCACGCTCGCCGCGAGCGATGCCAGCAGCGCAAAGCCGAGCGCGGACGCATCGACGGTGACTTCATCGAGGCGCGGCAGGTCCGGCGGCGCAACCGCCATCAAGGCCGTCACGCCCCATCGCGCAATGATCACCCCGCCGATGCCTGAGAGCAGCGCCAGCACCACGCTCTCGGTCAACATCTGCCGAATGAGGCGCAGGCGGCCGGCGCCGACCGCTGCCCGGACGACAAGTTCGCGGCCTCGAGCACTGGCGCGCGCCAGCAGCAGGTTCGCCACGTTCGCGCAGGCGATCAACAGGACGAACGCCACCGCGGCGAGCAAGACGAACAGCGTCTGCCGCGTGTCGCCGACGACGATCTCCTGGATCGGCACGACCGCAATACCCTTCTCGCTGTTGCTCAACGGATATTGCTGCCCGAGTTGCGTGGCAATGCCGGACATTTCCGCTTGTGCCTGCGATACCGAGGTGCCCGCCGCGAGGCGCCCCACGCCGCGATAGTTGTGCGCCGTGCGCGACTGGCTTTCGGGAGCGACCGGATCGGGATAGTAGATGTCGGTGCGCGCGGGATAGCGCAACGTCGTCACGCCGATGATGGTGCGTGTGCGTTGCCCGAACGTGATCGTCGATCCGATCGCGCGCGGATCCGATCCGAACTGGCGTCGCCAGTACGCCTCACTGATGACGACAGCGTCCGACGCACCCGGTTTCTCTTCATCCGGCGTGAACAACCGGCCCACGCTGGCCGTGGCGCCGAACACGCGGAAGTACCCCGGCGACACGCGCGCCACCGCCGTGTAGTCCGAGACGTTGTTGACCGTAACGCTGGTCTCGCCGGCGCCGGTGAAATACGCGAGCGTCTCGAAGCTGCGGTTCTGCGCCCGCCAGTCGAAGAAGTCCGGTCCTGAAATGGTGGTATTGCGATTGCCGGTCTTGATGTTGGTGTTGGTGACAACGATCACGCGATCGGGTTGGTCGAACGGCATGGGCCGCAGGACGACGGCATTGACGACGCTGAAGATGGCGGTGGTGGCGCCGATGCCAAGGGCGAGGGTCAGTATCGCGGTCGCGGCGAAGCCGGGTTGCCGCACCAGCGTTCGAATGCCATAGCGCACGTCCTGCAGGAGGTTGTCCATGCCGCCATTGGACGGCAGCGGCGCGTCGCGGGTTGCTTTCCCAGGGCCAACCCCGGCAATTGACCAGGTTCGCGAGATAATTACTCGCCCATGCTTTTGAGTGTCCTGCTGGCGCTGACGGTCATCATGGTGACCGCGCGGCTCGTCGGCGCCCTGTTCACCAGGCTCAACCAACCAGCAGTCATCGGTGAGGTCATCGGCGGCATTCTGCTTGGGCCGTCGTTGCTCGGGCGCGTCGCGCCGGAACTGCAATTGTGGGTGCTGCCGCCGGATGCGGCACCCTTCCTGAACGTCATCTCGCAACTGGGCGTGATCCTCTACATGTTCCTGGTCGGCCTGGAGCTGGACCTCGGGTTGATGCGCGCCACGGTGTTCACCACCGTCGGCATCGCCGTCGCCAGCATCGCGGTGCCGTTTGCGATCGGCGCAGCGTTCGCCATGACGCTGAACGGCGGCCTGGTGCCGGACAGCGTCCCGTTTTCATCCTTCGCGCTGTTTCTCGGCGTGTCGATGTCGATCACCGCGTTCCCGGTGCTGGCGCGCATCCTGAGCGATCGCAAGCTGCAACACACGCCGCTGGGCACGATGGCGCTGACATGCGCGGCGATCAACGATGCGATCGCCTGGTGCCTGCTCGCGTTCGTGGTGAGCGTGATGCAGGCAACGCCGCAGGCGGCCATCACCACCGTCGCACTCACCGTCGTCTACATCGCGGTGATGCTGACGATTGGCCGCACGTTGATGTCGCGCCTCATTACCCATCTCGATCACTCGTCACACCCCGGCGAGCAGTCGTTGGCGCTGGTCCTGATCCTGGTGCTGTTGTCTGCGGTGGCGACCGAGTTCATCGGCATCCACGCGATCTTCGGCGCCTTCCTGCTTGGCGCCATCATTCCGCACGACAACCGCATCTCGGCCTACGCGTTCGACCGCCTGTCGGATCTGGTGCGCGTCCTGCTGCTGCCGGCGTTCTTTGCGTTCACGGGCCTCCGCACCGAGATCGGTCTGCTGCAAACGGCCGAGGACTGGGCGATGTGCGCGCTGATCATCGCCGTCGCGACCGCCGGCAAATGGGGCGGCACGGCGATCGCCGCAAGAGCGTTCGGCATGCCGTGGCGCGACGCCGGAGCGCTCGGCATCCTGATGAATACCCGAGGCCTCGTCGAGCTGATCGTTCTCAACATCGGCCTCGACCTCGGCGTCATCACGCCCCGCCTGTTCACCATGCTGGTGGTGATGGCGATCGTGACGACGATGATGACCTCGCCAGTTCTCACGAGGTTCGTTCGGCCGGCCGCTCGATAGGCTTCCTGAAACGGCCAAACTCCGATCCTGGTTGTCTAATAACGGCATGACGCTATTGCTCCGCCTGCTCGCTGTTGGATTCCTGCTGTGCTCGACCGCCACGCTGACTGCGCAGTCACCCGCGCCGTCCTGGACGCAGTGGGGCGGTCCCACTGGCGACTTCATGGTGCCGTCAACCGGTCTCGCCAATTCGTGGCCGGCCGCCGGCCCGCGGCGGCTGTGGACGCGTGCGCTCGGTGAAGGGCACTCCGCGATCCTCGCCGAAGGCGGTCGCCTCTACACGCAGTACCGCCCGCTGATCGCAAAGGGGCGCAGCCAGGAAGAAGTCGTCATCGCGCTCGACGCCGCGACCGGCAAGACCATCTGGGAGCATCGCTACCCCTCGCCGACCGCCGGCGTCAACTACACCGAGGGCGCGGGGCCGCATTCCACCGGCCTGATCGCCGGCAACCGCTTGTTTATTGCCGGATCGCGCCGCGAGTTCATGGCGCTCGACAAGAACAGCGGCAAGGTGCTGTGGTCGCACGACTTCATGAAGGAGTACGGCGCGCCGGAGATCGATCGCGGCATGGCGAACAGCCCGATCATGTTCAACAACCTGGTGCTGATCCCCATCGGCGGCAAGGGCCAGGCTCTCGGCGCCTTTAACCCCGAGACGGGCGCGCTGGTGTGGAAGGCCGGCAACGTCGAGTACTCACCCGCCACGCCGATGATCATCGATGTCGACGGACAAAAACAGGTCGTGCTGTTCGGCGGCGATCGCATCGCCGGTTACGATCCCGCGAACGGCCGCGAGTTGTGGAGCCATGCACACCGCACCGACTGGGGCTTGAACATCAGCTCGCCGGTCTGGACGCCGTCCGACCATGCGCTGGTGTTCTCGTCCGCGTACGGAACCGGCAGCCGCGCCATCGAGCTGCGGCAGGCCGCGGGCAAGACCAGCGTCACCGAGCGGTGGAACGTCAATCGCGTGCGCGTCCACATCGGCACGATCATCCGCATCGGTGATACCGCCTACATGTCGAGCGGTGATTTCGGGCCGGCGTTCCTCACGGCGATGAACACGAAGAACGGCGCCATCGCGTGGCAGGATCGCGCCTTCGCGCGCGCGCAACTGCTCTACGCCGACAACAAGCTCATCCTGCTCGATGAAGACGGCACGCTGGCGATCGCCAACGTCTCGCCGCAGGGCCTGAAGGTACTCTCGCGCGCTACCATCCTCGAGAATCGCGCGTGGACGCCGCCGACGCTGGTGGGACGAACGATCTACGTGCGCGACCGCAAGACGATCGCCGCCTACGACCTCGGCAGCTAGATCCATCGCCGAAACCGAGGGGACTGTTCGAAGAAGTCGATGTTTGGGAGGCTTCGCGAAGGCATTACGATAACAGGCTGAGGGCCAGCTGCAAGCTGAGCCTGAGCAATGTCAAAGGAGAAACGAATGAAGCGATCGGTATTGGCCGTGGCCCTGGCGGCAACGGCACTTGCGTTCGGCGCGTCGGTTCACGCGCAGAAGACCACGCCCGTGCACCCCGGCAAGGCCGGCAGCCCGCACGTGAAGACGGAATGGACGATCGACGGCGCGAACATCGCGATTGAGTACGGCCGCCCGTCGCTCAAAGGTCGCACGCCCGGCAAGGACGTCGATCCGTACGAAGGCCGCGAATGGCGCACCGGCGCCGACGAGGCGACCACGCTGACGACCGACAAGCCGTTGAAGTTCGGCACGCTGACCGTGCCCGCCGGCACCCACACGCTCTACACGATCCCGACCGGTGGCACGTGGCACCTGATCGTCGGCAAGCTGCAGAAGCCCGGACAGTGGGGCGTGCCCTACCCGAAGGACCAGGACCTCGGCCGCGCGCCGATGACTCTCGGCAAGACTCCGGCCGCTGCCGAACAGCTCACGATCTCGGTGACCGATACGCCGGCCGGCGGCACGCTCCACATCGATTGGGGCACCACCCGCGCCAGCATCCCGTTCACGATCGGCTGAGCGCAGGACACAACACGTACCACAGGATGGCCGCCCAGAGGGGTGGCCATTCTGGAATAAGCTGGAGCCTCCACTCAGGAGGCTTTTTTTATGCGACG
>DATMJU010000404.1:0-7869 GCA_035553795.1 Vicinamibacterales bacterium | reverse complement strand
CCCGCCAGAGGCCCCCTCCCAGCCGCGGCCGTGGCGCCGGCGGGCGGCTGGCCGTCGTTCCGTGGCCGCGAAGCATCCGGCATCGCCGACGGCCAGAACCTCCCCGACACGTGGAATCCCGCCACCGGTGAAAACGTGCTGTGGCGCACACCGATTCCCGGCCTCGCGCACTCGAGCCCGATCGTCTGGGGCGACACGGTGTTCGTGACCAGCGCGATTAGCAGCCGCGGCGCCGCGACGTTCAAGCCCGGGCTCTACGGTGATGGCGACGCGTCCGAGGACGCATCGAGTCACCGCTGGATGTTGTACGCGATCGACAAGAAGACCGGACAGATCCGCTGGGAGCGCGTCGCCGCCCAGGGCGCACCGCGCAACAAGCGGCACATCAAGTCCACCTATGCGAGTGCATCACCCGCAACAGATGGCCGCATCGTCGTCGCGTGGTTCGGCTCGCAGGGCATCTTCGCCTATGACATGAACGGCGGTCTACGCTGGTCGGTGGATCTCGGCCGCGTCGACATGGGCGCGTACGACATTCCGGCGTATGAGTGGGGCCCCGCGAGCTCACCGATCATCTGGAACGGCCTGGTGATCGTGCAGTGCGACACGCAGGCCGACTCATTCCTGATCGCGCTCAACGCGCAGACCGGCGAAACGGTGTGGAAGACCGATCGCGAGGAGCTGCCGTCATGGGGAACGCCGACCGTGGTGAACACCCGGGCAGGACCGGAATTGATCACCAACGCGTCCAACTTCGTGCGTGGTTACGACCCGAAGACCGGCAAGGAACTGTGGAAGCTTGGCGGCAGCTCGAAGATCACCGCGCCCACACCCATCTTCGCCAACGGCTTGCACATCGTCGCGAGCGGCAGGGCGCCGGAGCGGCCGGTGTTCGCCGTGAAGCCCGGCGCGCGCGGCGACCTCACGCTGGCAAAGGACGCCACGGAGAACGCCGGCGTCGCGTGGAGCAAGACCGGCCGCGGATCGTACATGCCGACGCCGCTTGCCTATCACGGCATCGTCTACGTGCTGGCCAACAACGGTGTGTTTGATGCGTACGACGGCGAGACCGGGAAAGAGATCTATCGCCAGCGCCTGCAACTGGTGGGCAGCGGCTATAGCGCGTCGCCGGTCGCGGCCGACGGCAGGATCTACTTGTCGAATGAGGATGGAGAGATGGTGGTCGTCGAGGCCGGCGCCACCTTCAAGCAACTCGCCACCAACTCGATGGGCGAAATGCTGATGGCGACCCCGGCACTCTCGGACGGAGTGATGTATGTGCGCGGCGTGTCGACCCTGTTCGCGATCGGTCGACGCACCGCGCGCTAGCTATGCCTTGCCGAGGACCTTCTTGAACAACGGCATCGCCTTGTGCATGTCTTCCATCGTGCCCAGCGAAATGCGCGCGTAGGTCTTTTCCATCGGCGGGAAATCGCGGCCGACCGCCACGTTCAGCGGGCGCAGCGCGTCGCGGAACTCCACTGCGGGCCGGCGGATGTTCACGAAGATGAAGTTGGTGTCCGACTCCGGTGACTCGAAGCCCATCTCGCGGAACTGCGCCTGGGTCCAGTCGCGGACGCGCTTGTTCTCCATCTTTTCCCACTGGAGATGCGCCTTGTCGTTGAGCGCGGCGGTGCCGGCCACGGCCTGCAGCTCGCTGATGCTGCCGAGACCCCACGCGTTGCCGACTTTGCGCATCGTGTCCTGCTGGCCGATCGCGTAACCAAGGCGGAGGCCCGCCATGCCGTAAGCCTTCGAGAAGGTGCGCGACACGAACACGCCCGGCAATTCGAGCGCGAGCTTCGCCATGGTGAACACGCCCGGCTTGGTCGCGTACTCGAGGTACGCCTCGTCGATCAGGATGCCGGTCTCCGGCGAGCGCTGCTTGATCGTGCGGACCGTCTGCTCGATGTCCGCCGAGGTCTGCACCGTCGACGTCGGGTTGTTGGGATTGCACAGGAACACGAGCCCGGCGCCGATCGACGCCTTGATCATGCCTTCCAGATCGAGGGCCAGCGTCTTCGAGTTGACCGCGATGAACTTCACCGGCGCCTTGATGCGCTGTGCCGTCGCCGCGGGAGAACCGTATGACGGGTCGCCGGTGACGAGCGACTTGTCGCCGTTGCAGTACGCCATCACGGCGGCGGTGAGGATCTCACCGGAGCCGGTCGCGATGATCACGTTGTTTGGCTTGGCGCCGTCCATCGCCGCGCACGTTTCCACGAACGTGTTGAGGCTCGGGGGCGGATAGCCGAGTCCCAGGTTGCTGAACGGGTGATTCTTGAGGGCTTCGATCACTTTCGGGCCCGGGCCCCGGAGATTCTCGTTATTGCTTAGCTTGATGACGCCGCCGGTGAATCCCTGCGCGCCGCTCCGCTGTCCCTGCTCGAGCGCGAAAAGCTCCTCGGGGCCGTAGCTAATGATTGATGCTGCAGCAGCCCCACCTGCGCCCAGCCTACGAACGAACTCGCGACGTGAAAATGCCATAACCCGCCTCCTGCGTGGCCGAATGGTAGCACCAATCGAGGTGTCGCGATTCTAGGCGGGCTGGGGCACCACGATGACAGCGGCCATGCGTCCGGCCTTCTCACCGTCTATCCGGTAGGAATCGAAGATCTCAGGATGCGCCATGGTGCTGAGGCCGCTGACAAACACCTGCTGCGGCGGAACGCCGGCGCGAATCAGCTGCTGCATGTTGGCCGCCCAGAGATCGAGCCGCACTTCCCCCTCCCTGCGGCTGAACCACTGGTCGATCTCGGATTGCGGATGCCCCGCATCCTTGAACGCCGTAATCAAGGATTCACCAACGATGTAGTCCTGCGGCCCCGCGCTGGGGCCGATCGCGACGATGAGATCCGCGGGAGAGATGCCGAACTCGCGAACCATGGCGTCGACGGCGGTCAGGGTGATGCGCGCGCAGGTGCCACGCCATCCCGCGTGAATCGCCGCAGCCGCTCCGCCGACCGGATCGCAAACAAGCAGCGGCACGCAATCGGCGACCATGACCGCGAGTGCGAGGCCAGGCTGATTGGACACAACGGCATCGCCGTCAGGACGTTCGCCGGCGGCTCCGGCGGGAATCATCCCCTTCTTCAGCACGCGAACGGTGTTGCCGTGCACCTGCTTGACCCGCATCAGTTGTTCGGGCTGCGCGCCGACGGACGCGACCGCGTTCGCCCATGACTGCGCGTCCGGCAACGCCAGTTGCCTCGTCGTAAACAGGTGTTGCGCATGCGCCCCGAGCGGCGCACATCGCAACGCGTGCCCCCAAGGCTCACGGCTCCAATGAAATACGGGATCCGGAGTCGGCAGCATCATGCGATCCCGTCCGCGCGGCGGCAACCACGGTTGTCACCGCCCTGGCGCGACGCGCGCTCACACGCCGGATTTCGGTGACTTCGCGATGGCATCGCCCTTGATCATCTGCCAGCCAGCAACACCACGACAAGCTGAATGCTGACTGAGCTGATTGGAGAAAACGTATGGTGGTCAAGATCATGCCGATCGAAAAGAGCGCGCCTGCGGGCAAGCTGGCGGACGCCGAAGTGCACTTCACCGATGGCGCCCTGGAGGGTCTGCGACTGTTGGGGTTCGCGATCTGGGAGAAGAAGAGCGGCGCCGGCCGCCACGTGACGTTCCCGTCGCGGACCTATTCGGTGAACGGCGAGCGGCGCAGCTTTTCGTTGCTCCGGCCGCAAGGTGACGTCAAGCCGCAGGAACGGGTGCGAGACCTGGTGCTGCAGGCGTACGCGGACTTCGAGGCGCGAGCGGCGGAACCGATCGCCAGTTGAGCGCTTAGCTCAGGACGGGCAGGAGCTTGGCGTTCTCTTTGGCGCGCTTTGGCGGAAGGGTCCACTCCGCGTTCATGCTCTTTTCGAACTCGGCGCGGAAGAACGGCTCTTTCATGCCGCCGTCGATCATGCTCCAGGGCAACACCTTGTCGTTCGAGCGATCGCGGTAGATATAGAAGTCGCCGTCGACTCCGGTATCCGCGACTGCCCGACGCCACTGGCCGCCATTGGCTTCGGCTTCTTCGATGGCCGGCGCGATCCGGCGATCGCCAAGCGACAGCAGGGCCTGGTAGTAGGAGTGCCGCTCGCTCTTGATGTTGAAGTAGACGTTGTCGATGTCGGCGACGAGCGTTCGCATCCGCTTCATGCGGCGCTCGATTTCGTCGGACGCCGCCATCGGCAGCCACTGGTACGCGGTGCCGGGCTTCGGAACCAGAGGATTGACGCTGGCCACGATCCGTCCGATGCGGCCGCGCGCGCGCGCGTGCTTCAACATGATCGCGTGCAACTGCATCGTCAAATCGCGTATCGCGACGAGATCGGCGTCGTCTTCGGTCGGCAAGCCGATCATGTAGTAGAGCTTCAGGCTCTCGATGCCGCTCGAGAAGATCAACTCGGCGCGATCGAGGATCTCTTCGTTGGTGATCGTCTTGTTGATGACGCGGCGGAGGCGATCGGAACCAGTTTCCGGGGCGATGGTCAGGGTGCGCTCGCCGCTGTCGTGCAGCAGGCCCACGATCGTCGGCGTCAGGTCGTCGAGCCGCAGCGACGCCGGGCTGATGGAGTAGCCCATGTCCTTGAGGCTGCGCAGGATGTGCTCGATGTCAGGGTGATCGCACAGCGCGATCGAGACCAGACCCGCGCGCGACGAATGTGCGCGCGCGGCCTGAGCCAGGTCGAGGATGCGCTGCGTCGGAAATGCGCGGACGGGCAGGTAGTTGTAACCCGCCCAGCAGAAACGGCACAGGTTGGCGCAGCCACGCACGACCTCGACCAGGAAGCGCGAACCGAACTCGGTGTCGGGCGTGAAGATCGTCGTCGATGGCGGATCTACCGCGTCGGTGGTCTTGAGCGCGGCCTTGCGGACCACGGCGGGAGCGCCAGTGCCCTCGCGCGGCACGAACCTCGCAATCGTGCCGTCGGCTTCGTACTCGACGTCGTAGAACGAGGGGATGTAATAGCCGCGTTGCTGCGACAGCCGGCGAAGTTGCTCGCTGCGCGACGAGGTGCCGAACGCGTCGAGCAGCGCGGGCACCAGGGCTTCACCTTCGCCGGCGGCAATGACGTCGGCAAACAGCGCGAGCGGCTCGGGGTTCACGAACGTCACGGCGCCGCCAATGACAACGAGCGGCATCTTGTAGTCGCGATCGGCCGCGCGCACCGGCAGCCCGGCGAGCCGGAGCATCGTCAGGACGTTGGTGTAGTCCCACTCGAACGACACCGAGAAGGCGATGACGTCGAATTCGGACAGCGGCGTTTGCGACTCGAGCGAGACCAGTCGCGTGCCCGCTTCGCGCAACGCGGCGAGTTCCTGCTTCGGCGGCAGGAACGCGCGCTCGCAGACGATGTCGGGCTGGTCGTTGAAAAGGCGGTACATCGTCTGGAAGCCGAGGTTCGACATCCCGACGAAATAGGTGTTGGGAAAGATCAGCGCAACACGCAGCCGGTTCGCGTGTGGCTTGGACACGTAACCAACTTCACGCGAAAGGGTCTGCCGTGCGGCTTCTTGTTGGTGGTACCGGGCTTTCATTCAGGGTCCAGGGGACCGCTCTAAAGGTGGTTGTGGAGCTGTCGTTGCGCCGGCGCCGTTCGCGGCTCCCCTGGGTTTCTCTACTGTATCAGTCCCGGCCCGCTCACGCGGGCCGGTTACCTGCTCAGCCCTCGTTGCGCCTCAGGAATGCGGGCACGTCGAGGTCGAGGTTGAGATCGAACTCTCCCGGGGTGGTTTCATCGCCCAGCGGGACGTCGCCGGGGTTCTGACCGACGGCAATCTTCTGCGCGTTGGAGCTTAGCGGCATCTCGATCGGCGGCCGGCGGGAGATGGTCGGCGTGATGGAGGGGCTGCCGCCCGCGCGCGCGGCGGGCTGCGCCGCCTCGCTGGCGCGCAGGTGCGACGTGTAGGCCGTCATGTCCACCGGCGTCTGCGACGGCGCCATCGCCGGCGTGGAGCGATCGGTCCTGACGTGGTCGAAGCCGGTGGCGATCACCGTGATCTTCACCTTGCTCGACAACTTCGGATCGACGACCGCGCCGAAGATGATGTTGGCATCCTCGTGCGCCGACTCCTGGATGATCGTCAGTGCTTCGTTGACTTCGAGCAGCGACATGTCGGGACCGCCGGTGACGTTGATGATCACGCCGCGCGCGCCTTTCACCGAGGCATCCTCGAGCAGCGGGCTCGAAATCGCGCGGTTGGCGGCGTCCACGGCGCGGGTCGGCCCCTCGGCCATCGCCGTGCCCATCATCGCCACGCCCATGCCGGACATGATCGTCTTGACGTCGGCGAAGTCGAGGTTGATGAGGCCGGGCACCAGGATCAAATCGGAGATGCCCTGGATCGCCTGCCGCAGCACATCGTCCGCGGTCACGAACGCGTCGAGCATCGAGGTGTTGCGATCGATGACGCTCAGCAGCCGTTCGTTCGGGATGGTGATCACTGTGTCGACGGACTCGCGCAATGCCTCGAGACCGAGCTCGGCCTGGCGGAAGCGCTTCTTGCCTTCGAACTTGAACGGCTTGGTGACCACCGCGATGGTCAGCGCGCCAAGCTCGGTCGCCAGCGCCGCGATGACCGGCGCGGCGCCGGTGCCGGTGCCGCCGCCCAGGCCCGTGGTAACGAAAACCATGTCCGCGCCCGAGAGCGCCTGGATCAGGTTGTCGGTATCTTCGAGCGCCGCCTGGCGCCCGATATTTGGATCGGCGCCGGCGCCCAGACCCTTGGTGAGCTTGCCGCCGATCTGGATCTTCACCGGCGCGGGGTTGGCCTTCAGTGCCTGCGCGTCGGTGTTGGCCACCATGAATTCCACGCCGGAGATTCCGGCCTGGACCATGCGCGATACGGCGTTGCTGCCGCCACCGCCAACGCCAACCACCTTGATTCGCGCGCCCATGCGCGCTTCTTCATCGAGCGTCAACCGCAGCGATTCGAAGCCGTCCTGATCCGCCATCTTGCCTCCTGATCCGATTTCGTTGCTCGTAACTGCAAACTGACAAACTGCCTATTGGCCTGTTGGCCCATTGGCCCATTGGCCTATTGGCCTTAGAAGAACTCTTTAAACACCGTCTTGAGCCGGCCCATCACGCGCGTCAGCGCGCCGCCGCCTGCGCTCGACGCCACCGGGCCGCGATGCCGCGCCGCGTAAAGCACCAGGCCAACGGCCGTCGCAAACTGCGGGTTGCTCACGTGATCGGCCAGTCCGCCGACACCCACCGGCAAGCCACGCCGGATCGGCAGATCGAAGATCTGCTCGGCAATCTCGGACATGCCCTCCAGCTGCGCGCCGCCGCCGGTGAGCACCAGGCCGGAGTTGAGTGACTTCTCGTAGCCGGCCTTGCTGATCTCGTCCCAGATCAGGTGAAACATCTCTTCCGCGCGAGGCTGCAGGATGTCCGACAGGATGCGGCGCGCCATGACGCGCGGTCGCCGTCCGCCAACGCTGGCCACTTCGATGGTCTCGTCTTCTTCGACCATCGACGACAGCGCGCAACCCGCGCGGCGCTTCACTTTTTCCGCGTCCGGAATCGGCGTGCGCAGGCCGACCGCGATGTCGTTGGTGAAGTGATCGCCGCCAACGGCAATCACCGCCGTATGCCACAGGCTGCCGCGCTCGAAGATCGCGAGATCCGCCGTGCCGCCACCGATATCCACCACCGCGACGCCGAGTTCCTTCTCATCCGACGTCAGCACCGTCTCCGACGCGGCGAGCTGTCCGATCACCGTGTCCTGCACCTCGACGCCGGCGCGATTCACGCACGCCACCAGGTTCTGCGTCGCGGTCTGGCTGCCGGTGATGATGTGCACGTTCACTTCGAGCCGCGCTCCGGTCAGGCCGACCGGCGCGCCGATGCCCTCCTGCTC
>DATMJU010000403.1:0-3271 GCA_035553795.1 Vicinamibacterales bacterium | reverse complement strand
ATCGCTGGTGGTGCGGTGGTCGTACGCGATCTGCCTGCCGTCAGGCGACCACTCGAAGCTGCCAACAACGAAATTGCCCTTCGTCAGCTGCTTCGATGTTCTTGCCGCAACGTCGAACACGTGCAGGTGCGTGTAACGCTGGTCCTGGTCTTCGATCTTGACGTCGCCCCAGCGCTTCTCGCGCTCCTTCATCTCCGCTGATTGCGGATCGAGCGTCGTGTAGGCGATCTCCCTGGCGTTGGGCGACCACGCGAAGTTGTTGACGCCCTCGTCAGCACTCGTGAGCTTCTCGGCCTCACCGCCGCGCAGCGCAATCCGGTAGACCTGGCGCTTGCCGTCGCGGTCGGACACAAACCCCAGCCAGGCGCCGTCAGGCGAGAACGATGGCTGCGTGCTCGACTTGCGGCTGTTGGTGACTTGTCGCGACTGGCCCGTCGCGACGTCGGCGATCCAGATCTCGGTCTCGTACGCGTTCTCGTCCCAGTTGGTTTCACGAATCGTGTACGCGACGTGCTGGCCGTTCGGCGAAATAGCCGGCGACCCAACCCGCTTGAGGTTGATGACATCGTCGATCGACGGCCCGGCGGGAGCCTGCGCGAAAGCCGCTAGGCTGGTGGTTAAGAGGCCGAAAACGGCCAGCGCGGCAATAGCTCGCGGCGATAGGGTACTGCGCATGGATCCCTCGTGGGTTAACTGGCGTCCAAGAGGGGGCAGTATAGTAGTTTCTGCGGCCGCCTGAACCGGGCCGCGTGTCCTGATTCAAGGAGTTTTGACGATGCGTAAAGTGATGTCCATGCTGTCGGGCGCAGCCTTCGTGATCGCCCTGGCGATCCCGGCGTTTGCCGCGGATATGACGGTCAAGGGCGAGGTGGTCGACATTGCGTGCGCCACCAAGCTGAAGGAAAAGGGCCATGGCCCCGATCACGCGGGCTGCACGATGGATTGCGCGAAGAAGGGGATGCCGGTCGGTATTCTCACCGCCGACGCCATCTACACCGTGACGGGCGACTACGCCGCCAACAAGAATGCCAAGCTGCTCGACTTCGTGGCCAAGAAGGTCATCGTCACCGGCGAAGTGACGGAGAAGGACGGCCAGAAGATGCTCAACGTCAAGTCGATCAAGCTGGCGAATTAGGGCCAATAGGCCGATAGGCCAATAGGCATCCCGACGGGCTCGCACTTCGGTGTGAGCCCGTTTTCGTTTGTACGGATACTAATCACTTAACCACACGCTGACCCGGCCGGGCAGACGTTCAGGCAGAAGGAGAGTTGTATGCCTCGCGATCTGTTCGGCGACGTCACGCGCCCATCCGTTTCGATCGGCACGCGCAAGTGGTACACGGTGCCGCTCTCGCTCATCTCCCACTCGGCGATCGTGCTGGCGATCGTCGCCATTCCCATGCTCGCGCCGGCGATGCTGCCGTCGGTTTTCGCAGACGGCGACGTGGAATACATCATTACGACGATTCCGCCGCCACCGCCGCCTCCTGAGCGGCGGATCACCGAGATGAAGCCGGTGGTCAACCCGAACGTCGCGCCCATCGCCGCGCCCGAAGGCATCACGAAGGAGCTGCCGCGTGTCGAAACGCCCGACACCGACCTTCGCGGCTATGTTCCAGGAGACATTGACTCCAGCAGCGCGGTGCTCGCGCCGCCGCCCGAAGTGAAGGCACCACCGCCTCAGCAGGAGCCGTTGCGTGTGGGTGGCGGCATACGCGCGCCCGTGCGGACACGAGACGTCAACCCGGTCTACCCGGCGATCGCGCAAGCCGCCCGAGTGCAGGGCTTCGTCATCATCGAGGCGACGATTGGTGAGGACGGCCGGGTGACGAACGCGCGCGTGCTGCGCTCAATCCCCTTGCTTGATCAGGCGGCGCTTCAGGCCGTGCGGCAGTGGGAGTACACGCCGACGCTTCTCAATGGCGTGCCCGTGCCGGTCATCATGACCGTGACGGTGACGTTCAATTTGAGGTGAGGAAGAACGGGGGTTCCGGGTTCCAGGTAACGGGTTACGAGTTTGGTTCTGTTGAGTACCGCGTACCCACAGAACCAGACCCGTAACCCGGAACCAGTGACTTGTAACCTTTACAGTGACGCGAGGAGCGCCTTGACCTTGTTCGTGGCTTCCCACGTCAGGTCCTTGTCGCTCTTGCCGAAGTGGCCGTAGTTCGTCGTCTTCGAGTAGATCGGGCGCAGCAGGTTGAGCTGCGAGACGATCGCCGACGGCTGGAAGTCGAACACGCGATTGATGGCGCGCGTGATCTTCGCTTCCGGCACGGTGTTGGTGCCGAACGTGTCGATGTGCACGCTGACCGGATCGGGGTGACCGATCGCGTACGCGAACTGCACTTCGCACTTCGCGGCGAGCTTCGCCGCCACGACGTTCTTCGCGACCCAGCGGCCCATGTAGGCGGCGCTGCGGTCGACCTTTGAGGGATCCTTGCCGGAGAACGCGCCGCCGCCGTGCCGGCCCATGCCGCCGTAGCTGTCGACGATGATCTTGCGGCCGGTGAGGCCGGTATCGCCCTGCGGTCCGCCGACAACGAAGCGGCCGGTCGGGTTGATCAGGAATTCGGTCTTGTTGCTGAGGAGGCGCTTCGGCAGCACCTTCTTGATGACTTCCTCGATGCAGAACTTCTCGATGGTCGAGTGCTGCGCGCTGGCGGCGTGCTGCGTCGAGATGACGACGTTGGAAATGCCGACCGGCTTGCCGTCCTCGTAGATCACCGAGACCTGCGATTTGGCATCGGGGCGCAGCCAGTCGACGCCGCCGGCCTTGCGAATCTGCGTGAGCTTGCGGCCCAGGCGGTGCGCGAACATGATCGGCGCCGGCATCAGTTCCGGCGTCTCGTTGCTGGCGTAACCGAACATCAATCCCTGGTCGCCGGCGCCCTGCTTGGCGGTCTTCTTGCCCTTCGCCTTGCGCGCGTCCACGCCCTGCGCGATGTCCGCGGACTGCTGCGTCAGCAGCAGGTTCACGAACACCCGGTCCGCGTGAAACACGTCATCGTCATTGACGTAGCCGATCTCGCGGATCGCCGTGCGCGCGATCTGTTCGACGTCGAGCTTCGCCTTGGTGGTGATTTCGCCGCCGACAATGACGACGTTGGACTTGACGTAGGTTTCGCACGCGACGCGGCTCAACTTGTCCTGCGTGAGGCAGGCGTCGAGGACCGCATCGGAAATCGTGTCGGCGACCTTGTCGGGATGACCTTCGCCGACGGACTCCGACGAAAAGATGTATCGGTTGCTCAATTCATGCTCCCAGAAT
>DATMJU010000402.1:0-10213 GCA_035553795.1 Vicinamibacterales bacterium | reverse complement strand
CCGTAATGCACCCCCTGGTGTTGGCGCTTGGCGTTCCCGAAACCGAATTCAGCCGCGAATTGGGCGTTCGCTGGGAAGACCGGGTCGGCCCGGAGAAGGCGCGCGCGATTGATCCAGATACCGACTACCTCGGCCCCCGATACAACGCCGCCCTGAAGACGTTTTACCGCGAGCTGTGGCAAACGAGAACGTGGGACATGGTGCAGGTGTATCGAAACAAGTTCTCGACCGCTGGCACCGAGATGCTGACGGTGCTGCGCAGCTCGCCCGGTCCCGTGGGCGCGGTCATAGCCGCGGTGCTGGCTCCTCTCGACTGGCTCGTGCAAGTGATGTGGCTGGCGGTGTTCTGTCTGGTGCTCGCCGTGGCGATGCTGCTGCTGTTTGTGCGGCGGCGCTCGATCGTGTTCTTTGTCTTCGGCCTGTTGTCGCTGGCCGCCTGTTTGCTGCAGGTAGAGTCCGGCATCGTGTACTCAAAGTTCGTGCAGCAGTACCACAACTTTGCGAGCTTCTTTGTCCTCTTCATCTCCCTGGCTGGCGTGCAGGCCTTCGTGAACTACACGTGTTCACGTTTTCGCGTCGTGGATACGGGCGCGTGAACGAAGCCGCTCCGCGCCTTCGCTTCGACGTGCTGATAGCGTGTGGGATTGCGCTCGTTGCGATGTCGGTCGCGGTCCTGGCCCTTCGCAGCTACCGGGACGCCGGCGTGCCGCAGTCGTTCTATCAGCAGAACTTCGCGCCCGCAGTAATGGTGGCGTGCGGCCGCGGATTCGTGACGCCTCAATCGGCGCCACAGCAGCTGCAGGATTTCCTGCAACTGCGGCAGGACGCGTTCAACTGTGAAGCGCTGCCGGCCGATTTGAAGGTGAGCGCTGTCGAATGGAATGCGGCGTGGGTGTATCTGTATCGAGCGACCGGCAGCGTTTGGCGACTAACGGGTGTTGCGTGGTCGAAGCTCGATCGGCTCGTCGGCCTGATGTGCGGTGTCTCGGCGGCCGCGCTGTACGGAATCCTTCGCCTAGCTGGGGGCATCCCGGCGGCTGCGGTGATCGCCCTGGTTCTCACGTTATCGCCTGTGCATCTTGCGCAACTGCTGTCGCTGCGCGACTACAGCAAAGCGCCCTTCGCGCTGGCCGCAATCTTTCTGCTCGGGCTGCTGGTGACTACGAGACTGCGATTGCCGGCGATGCTCTCGGTGGCCGCGACTTGTGGAGCCGTGATCGGTATCGGCTGGGGCTTTCGAGGCGACTTGGTCATCCTCGTTCCATTTGCCTTCGCAGTGGTCCTTGCCTTATTGCCTGTGCCATTCGGGCACCGCGCCTTGGTTGCCGCTGCCATGGCGACATTACTGCTGGTGACGGCCGCGCCGGTCGTGTCGGGCATGGCATCGAGCGGCTGCCAGTTTCATCTCGCGCTTCTCGGCCTGACCAGTCCGGTGCTCCACGAAATGGGCATGGCGCCGGCGCCGTACCAGTTCAGCGACCAGTTCCTCGACGCGTCAGTGGCCGCGCGCGTGGCTGAATACTCGCAGCGGGTTCTCGGCGCACCGGCCGGCGCGCTCTGCTCACCTTCTTATGAGTCAGCAGCCGCCCGGCTCTACTTCGATCTCGCCTCGATGTTTCCGTCGGATCTGATCGCCCATGCCTACGGGTCCGTGCTGTCGATCCTGCGCAGCGGTCTGGACCTCGGAGGCACCGGCCAGACGCCGTGGCCTTTCGCGGGTGCGAGTTGGTTTTCGGCAACGGCCGGCGCGGTGGCGCGGATGACCGGAGCCCTGTCGGTCGTTGGTCCGCTGCTGTTTCTTGGGGCCTTTGGCGTGGTCTGGATCCGTTCGAGGCGGCTCGCCATCGCGCTGGCAGCGTTCACGCTGTTCCTGGCCGGCTACCCGGCGATAGAGTTCGAAGGCCGTCATTGGTTTCACTTACGGTTCCTGCCATGGTTCTCGTTGTTGATCATCATTGGCGCGGATCTTCGAAGTTGGCGCCGGGAACAGGTCCAAGGCGCCCTGCTCGCAATGGCGGCATTTGCCGCCATCCTGGTGTTACCTCTGGCAGCTGCGCGATCGGTGCAGGGCACGTCAGTGCGCGGCCTTATCGCTCAATACCAGAGTGCGCCGGCCGTGCCGCTTGCGCTCGAGCGCAACGGTGATCTCGTGACGGTGACGTGGCCCCCGAGCGAAGCGGCGATGGCCGACGGGGTGACGGCCGACTTTCTCGCCGTTACGCTGGATGGCGACGCCTGTGCCGACGCCGCGTCCGCTGGCCCGCTGGGCATTGGCGCGCGCTACCAGGCGGAATCACCGAGCCACGATTTCTCCACGACCATGGCTATTGAGCGACCGATTACCGGCCGCTCCAGGCGGATGTTTCTTCCGGTCTTCGAGGTCATTGGTGAAGGGCGTCGATTAGCGCGGTTCCTGGGATTCAGGGCGCCGCTCAATTGCATCGCGGGCGTCGACCGTGTCGTGGCGGGCGGCGCCCCTTCACTATGGCTGCAACTCCAGCTGCCTCCCGACACGAGCGACACGCCGCTCTATCACTCGATCCGAACGCCGCGGGCGTTACGCTGGTAGGGATGTCGGGTTCGCAGCGATGCTGAAGTGTGACGTGTGTGGTGCCGACGGCGTACCGAAGGGTTACGCCGGTTTGCTGAAGTGCCCGGCGTGCACGCACGTGTGGGCCGACCTGTCACTCGGCGCCGACGAGCTGACGCGCCTCTATCAGCGTCAGTACTTCTTCGGCGAGGAATACGGCGACTACCTCCGTGACCGGCGCATCCTCGAGAAGAACTTTGCGGCCCGTCTCGCAACTCTGCGCCGATTCATGACGGCCGCGCACCGGCATCTCTTCGAAGTCGGCGCGGCCTACGGATTCTTCCTCAATCTGGCGAGGCCGCTGTTCCAGTCCGTGCGCGGTATCGATGTGTCTGAGGACGCGGTCAACCACGCTCGAACCGAGCTGCACCTCGATGTCACGTGCGGCGACCTGTTGAATGCGGAACTCGACGGCCCTGTCGACGTGGCGTGCATGTGGGACACGATCGAGCATCTCGAAACGCCGAGGCGGTACGTCGAGCGCCTGGCCGCGAAGATGAAGCCTGGCGCCCTCATCGCCGTGACGACCGGCGACATCAGCAGCCTCAATGCGCGCATGCAGAAGGCGCGTTGGCGCCTCATTCACCCCCCGACGCACGTGCACTACTTCTCGCGCCGGTCGCTGGAGACGCTGCTCGATCGCGCGGGATTCCGCGTCGTTCATGTCGAACACTGCGGTTTCCACCGCTCCGTGAGCGGGATGCTGCATAACCTCGTCTCGCTGCGATGGGGATCGCGTCGCATCGATGCGTTCCTGCAGCGCATAACGCCGGCGCGACTCGACGTCTACGCTAACCTCTACGACATCATGTACATTGTCGCCGAGCGCCGATGACCAAGCTGCTGATCGTCACGCCGGCATTCAACGAAGAGGCGACGCTGCCGCGATTCATCGAGGCCTTCCGTCAGTTCCGCGATCAACAACGCCCCGGACTCGACGTGAGGCTGCTTGTTGTCGACGATGGATCGGTTGACGGCACGCGACGGATCCTCCAGTCAGCAGCGCTCGCAGAACCTGAGGACCTGGGGTATGTGTCGCTATCGGCGAACGCGGGGCACCAGGCGGCCTTGATCGCCGGCCTCTGTCACGCGGGTGACTGGCCCGATGCCATCGTGACAATGGACGCAGATCTCGAGCATCCGTTTGCGGTGGCCGCGCGCCTCGTTGATGCGTGGCGCGAGACAGGCGCGATCGTCGTGCACGCGATTCGCAGGGCGTCGAAAGCATTGCCGGTGACAAAACGTTGGCCCTCGGCGTTGTTCTACCGGGTGACGTCGTGGCTCACGGGTCTCCAGATGAGCCCCGGGCAGGCGGACTTCAAGTTATGGGACGCGACGGCGCTTCGAAGCGTCCACGCGTACTTGCCCAACATCGGATCGCTGCGCGTGTTTGCGGCCTGGATTCCCGGGCCGAAGACGACGGTCACCTACGAACAACACGTCGAGCCCGGACGCACGTCGCGGTTCACCTTCAAGAAGAACTACGAACTGGCGGCGCTCAGCATCATCCGGTTCTCGAATCTGCCCCTGAAGGCCATCACGCTTGCCGGCGGAATCGGCCTGCTGTTCTCGATGGCCTACGGCACGTTTGTGGCAATCGAAACGGCACGGGGCAACACGGTGCCCGGCTGGTCGAGCACCGTGCTGGTCGTCATGGCGATGGGCTGCCTTCAGTTGATCGCGATCGGCACGTTGGCCAGCTATCTGAGGCGGCTGGTGTTTGCGCGCGACTTGCCGCCCTTCGTCATTCGCCACGCCCAGATCCCCGGCGGTGAGCGTCCTTTTCATCAGATTCCGTCACTGACTGTTGACCGCAACTAACCCAATCGCTCCCGGCCGATCGCGTCGAGACGTGATCGCCGCGCTGTGCGTGTTCCTGTTCGCGTCTGCACTCGGATGGTGGTCGCTGCAAGAACTGCGGCTTGCCGGCGCGAAGCCATTCTTCTATCAGAGCAACTTTGAACCTGCCGTGTTGCTCGCATGCGGGGAGGGCTTTGGCCTGGCGGTGCCGCCATCGCCGGCCCTGAATGAATTCCTTGCTGTTCGCCGGGATGCAATCGACTGTTCCGAGATCGCGGACATCTCAGTTCGGCCGCTGACCACGGCGGCGCATGCGAACTGGTACTACATGTATGCCGCTGTCGCTGCGGTCTGGAAGGTGACAGGCGTGTCGTGGGCCGCGGTCGACTTCCTGGTTGCGGCACTCGCCGGCGTGACGTCGGTCGCGGTGTTCGGCATCTTCCGACTGGTCGCGCCGATCTGGCTGTCGCTCGCCGTCGTCGCCCTTCTCATGTTGTCGCCGCACAACCTGGCCGCGATGCTCTCACTGCGCGACTACAGCAAGGCGCCGTTCGTTCTGGTTGCCGTCTGGATCCTCGGCTGGCTGGCCTTGCGGCCGGCAGCCGACAGGGCAGCGCTGTTGCTTGCCGCCGCATATGGTGCAGTTGTCGGCGTCGGTTACGGCTTTCGCGGTGACCTGATCGTGATGGTGCCGATCGGCGCGGTGTTCGTGCTGCTGTTTCTGCCCGATGTGAAGTCACATTTGCGCCGCGCCGTGCTAGCGCCGGTGGTGCTCGTGGTGACATTTGCTGTCGTCGCGTGGCCAGTCTTGAGCGGCATGTCGCTCGGCGGCTGCCAGTATCACTTTGCGCTGCTTGGCGTCACCACGCCCCTCACCGAGGAGTTGAGACTCGAGCCCGCCGCGTACCGATTCGGGGACCACCTTTCCGACACGTTCGTCGACCTCAAGGTCGGTGACTATGCGTCGCGCATCCTCGGCGAGCCTGCACCGAATCTCTGCGATGCGAACTACGACCGGGCGTCCGGGGACCTCTATCGCTCACTCGTCACCACGATGCCTGCGGACATGCTGGTTCGCGCCTACAGCTCGGTGTTGTCGATCCTTCGCGCCAGCCTGCACATCCCCGAGATGGTGCAGCCCGTTCGCGCGTTCCCGCGCAGCGAGCTCGCGCAGGTTGTCTACCGGTCGTTGGGAAGCGTCTCGTCGCGTCTCGCGATTGGCGGGCCCATCCTGATGCTGGTCGCGCTGGTGATGGCGTGGTATCGGGCGCCTCGATTGGGTCTGGCGTTGACGTTCCTGGTGTTGGTGCTCGGCGGATATCCCGCGGTGCAGTTCGAGGCGCGCCACTGGTTCCACCTGCGGTTCATGCCTTGGTGGGCGGGGGCCGCCATCCTGATGTCGGTGGCGAGCGTGCCTCGGCTCGAGCGCTCGCGGATGATCAAAGCGGCTGCGGCGGTGGTCGCCGTGATTGTGGGCATGGCGCTGGTCCTGACGCTTGCACGCTACATTCAATCTGGTTCCGTAGAGCACCTGCGTAGTGAATACCGTGCGCTCTCGACGGAGTCCCTCCAGGTTGGCCCCGCAGAAGGAGGCTTCCTCCCGGTGCAATGGACAGGCCTGGAGCGCGGCTCCACCTGGCAGCGGCGCGGATCAGATTTACTCGTGGTGAAGATCTCGGGATCCGGCTGCGGCGAGGCGGCGCCGCTCGTCGTCAAGACGCGCTACAACGCCGACGCTCCGACCTACGATCTGTCCGAGACGATGGAGATCAGACGATCTTCAGGTGACGGTGGTGCGACGCTGTTCATACCGGTGTTCCGGGCCGGCGTGCATGAGGACGAATTCCTTCGGTTCGCCGGTCTCGAAGTGGTCGGCGCGCCGCCGTCGTGCGTGACGTCCGTGGCGCGCGCCACCAGCGCCGATCGAATTCCGTTGTGGCTGCAATTCGTCGATTCGCCCAGCGGCGGCGCCCCGTTTTACGAGACGATGCGGCCGCCGCGGCTGCTCAATCGCTGATAAAATATGAGCACCAGTAACTTGAAAACTATCGTTCACGTGGTGGGCGCGCGCCCCAATTACATGAAGGTGGCGCCGCTCATCGACGCCTTGAAGGATGCCCCGGGCATCCGCCAGATCCTCGTCAATACCGGCCAGCATTACGACGACGCAATGTCGAAGGCGTTCTTGCGCGAGCTGGGTTTGCCGAAGCCGGACCGCGATCTCGAAGTCGGCTCCGCCAGCCACGCCGTGCAGACCGCCAAGGTAATGATCGGGTTCGAGCAGGTGTGCCTGCAGGATCGCCCCGACCTGGTCCTGGTCGTTGGCGATGTCAACTCGACCATGGCCGCGTCCCTCGTGGCCGCGAAGCTGATGATCCCAATCGCCCATCTCGAAGCCGGCCTGCGCAGCTTCGATCCGGCGATGCCCGAAGAGATCAATCGCATCGTCACGGACCGGCTCGCCGACCTGCTGCTGACTCCGTCGGCAGACGGCGACGAGAACCTGCTCAAAGAAGGCGTCCCAGCCAGCAAGATCCACCTGGTTGGCAACATCATGATCGACACGCTGATGCGCCACCTCCCGATGGCGACGCTTGATCGCATCCGCGACCGCGTTCCTGTGGAGCGCGGCGCCTATGGCGTGATGACGCTGCACCGGCCATCGAACGTCGACGATCCGGTCGTGCTGGGGCGGATTCTCGAAGCGGTTGCTGAGATTTCCAGACAGATGCCGATCGTGTTCCCGGTGCATCCGCGCACTCGTGAACGCCTGAAGAGCGGGGCATTGGGGGATCGTCTGGCGAACGTGATCCTGACCGAGCCGCTCGGCTACATTGACTTCCTCAGCCTGACGTCGAACGCGCGAATCATCATGAGCGATTCCGGCGGTTTGCAGGAAGAGTCGACGGCGCTTGGGATCCCGCACCTCACCATGCGCGAGAACACCGAACGGCCCGTGACGATCACGCATGGCTCCAACCGGATGGTCGGCACGCAGACGGCGGCGATCCTCGACGGCTATCGCGAGGCGATGGCTCAGAAGCCGGATCCGCAACGTCGTCCGCCACTGTGGGACGGCAAGACGGCCGGCCGTGTCGCGACGGTGCTGCAGAAGTTCCTCAACGGATGAACCTGTCTACTTTCATCGCGCGCGGCCGCAAGGCCCTGCGCATACCGCCACGCAAGTTGATGGCGCGCCTGGCGGAGGAAGCCGAACAGCAGACACGACGGCCATGGGCGAGCGTCTACCCGCGGCTGCTCCGCGACTCAATGTTGTTTGGCAGCAGCGGAGCGCGCAACTACGATCAGTTGTGGGATGCGCTGAAGTCGTCTCCGTTCTTCCTGCACGCTTCGGACCGCGCCGCCTATGCCGAAGCGTTCCGCACCTGCTATCCCGATGAGGTCGACACCGTGATTGCGACCGCAGACGCGGCGGTCCGCCATGAGTTTGATCTGCTGGGCTCCGGACCGAAGCAGTTTGGTCCGAAGCTGCCGTGGCTCGACGACTTCAAGACCGGCCGACACTACCCAATCCAGTACTGCCGCGACATTCAGTACATGGAGCTCGACAAGCCCACCGATGTGAAGGTGCCATGGGAGCTGAGCCGCTGCCAGCATTTCACGGCGCTGGGACAGGCGTACTGGCTGACCGGCGATGAGCGATACGCGCAAGAGTACCGCGCGCAGATCGAAGACTGGATCGCCGTCAACCCGTTCGCCTACTCCGTGAACTGGGCGTGTCCGATGGACGTTGCCCTGCGCGCCATTAATTGGATCTGGGGTTTCCATTTCCTTGCGGACTCCGCCGCTTGCCGCGACCCGCGGTTCCGGCGCGACATGCTTCGCAGCCTGTTCACGCACGGCGAGTTCGTGATCAAGCATCTCGAGCGAGGTGACGTCAACGGCAACCACTATTTGAGCGACGCTGCAGGGCTGGTGTTCCTGGGCGTCTTCTTCAGGCATACGCCGCAGGGCCGGCGATGGCTCGCGACGGGCCGCGCGATCGTCCTCCACGAGATGCCGTTGCAAGTGTCGGCAGACGGCGTCGATCACGAACAGTCCACGTCGTATCAACGGCTCGTGCTCGAGTTGTTCCTGACGTCCTACCTGTTGCTCGAGCGGTCCGGCGATTCCCTGCCGCAGCTTCAGCTCGACCGGCTGGCGAGCATGCTCGAGTTCGTGGCGGCGTACACGAAACCCAACGGCCTTACGCCACTGATTGGGGATGCCGACGATGGCCGCGTGCAGAAGCTGGGTCATCAGCGTCTCAACGACCACCGTTACCTGCTGTCGACCGGGGCCGTACGATTTGGACGTGGGGATCTAAAGCACGCGGCGGCAGCATTCTGGAGCGAGTCGTTCTGGATGCTCGGTCCGGCGGCGGCGGACCGATTTGACGGCCTTCAAGCGGTCGAGAAGGTCGAGTCGAAGGCGTTCGCCGAAGGCGGATTCTATGTGTTGCGCAACGCCGCCGCGCACATGGTGATCGATTGCGGTGAAGTCGGGATGCGCGGCCGCGGCGGCCACGGCCACAACGACATCACCAGCTTCGAGCTGTTCCTGAACGGCATCAACGTGGTCTCCGACTGCGGGGCGTACCTGTACACGGCGTCGCGTGAGTGGCGGAACAAGTTCAGGTCAACCGCCTTCCACAATGTCGTCCAGGTCGAAGACGAAGAGCTCAACCGCTTTATCGGGCCGGACGCGCTGTGGCAGCTATCCTACGACGCGCATCCGATCGCGGCCCGCTGGGTCAGCGACGGCGCCGGCGGCTACCTGGGCTGCGCGCACGATGGCTACGCGCGGCTGACTCCGCCGGTAGAATTGAGTAGAGAGTTCTATCTCGATCCCGTTCAGCCGCGGGCCGCGGTGCGCGACGTGTTGCGCAGTGCGGCGCCGCGCGCAACCACATGGCGGCTGCATTTCGATCCTGGGGCCGGGGTGGAAGTGATCGAACAGGACTGCCGGATCCAGGCCGACGGCCGTGAAGTGTGGGTGCTCGCCGGTGATCCGGCTGATCGCCGGACGCGCACGCTCGAACGCGGCTGGGTCTCCGAGAGTTATGGCGTCCGCCGGGAGACGTCAGTGCTGGTGATCACCGACACGGTAATGCCGGCGACGTTCTCCTGTGTTTTCGCGGAAGCGCGACTGTCCGCCGGCGATCGTCGGCGCATTCTTGAACAACTCGATGCGCATGGCGCGCACCGAGGGAAGGACAACTGAGTTCCATGCGTCAAATTCTGATGAACAGTGCCGGCGCCGTCGTGGCGCGCGTGCCGCGGCCAATCGTCGAAGCCGGCAGCGTATTGGTTCGCGTGCATTATTCGCTGGTCAGCGTCGGCACCGAGCTCGCCCCGCTCAAAGCCGGATTGACGTCGGCGGCGGACGACGCGAGCGCGGCGGAGAAGGGCGCTGCCTACGTCAACCTCGCCGCGCACTACCTGAAGGCATCGTGGCGCGATCCCGAGAAGGCGGCGCGGCGTCTGGCGTCGATTGCCAAGCGGCAGATCGCGCAACTGAAGCCGGCACCGGCGCCCAAGCTGGCGCCGGTGGTCAGCACCGGTGACTTGCAGTGGACGGCGGCGCTGGCGAAAGCGTTTTCGTCCGATGGCGGGCGGCTCGAGATCACGACCGACGACTCGCCCGGCGGCTATCAGATCATGACGCGCGCCCTCGACGTGCCCGAAGGGCAGGTGCCGCTGATTCGTGTCTCCGGCAACGTGCACGAGGGCGCGATTGCGATTGGGATCCTGAACGCCGGCCGCGATAAGTGGCTCGGTTCGAAAACGTTTGATGGGGGCCGCTTCGAAGACTATCTGATCT
>DATMJU010000401.1:0-9873 GCA_035553795.1 Vicinamibacterales bacterium | reverse complement strand
GCCCGGCACCTCGAATTCGCAACCCGGTTGAGCAGTGAACCACACGTCGCCGGCCTTCGGCGCGTCGAGCGCACCGGCGAGGCGTTCGAAAGCATTGGGATAGTCCTTCCACCGCAGCGAGCCGTCGTCAGCTTCCGCATCCAGCACGCTGAGATCGCCCCGCCAGCTCCACATCGTTCCGAATGCGTCCTTCGCGGTGTGGCTGCTGTCCTCTCCACGCCAGAACTCGAGGTAGCCGTTCGCGTTCCTCGCCGCGTAACCGCGCCGCGCCCCGGCATCCACGCGCCAGAAGGCGTGATCGACGCGGCGATCCTTCAACACCTCGTCGATTACCCGCAGCAACATCGTTCCGTCATGCTTCCGCAGGTAGACCTCGGCGGATCGCATGTTCGGGCAGATCATCAGCTCGTCGCCGTCCTGCCAGGGCTTGCCCAACTCCGCCTGCTTGAATTCCTCGAGGGCGAGGTGGAGAAAGATCGGCGCGCGCTCGGCATCGTTCAGGACCTCGCAGTGGCCGTGATCGGACGTGATGATCACGTAGGTGTCCTTCAGCATCTTCTCCATGCCACCGGCGGCCTCGAACATGCGGCCGAGCGAGCGGTCAACTTCCTCCACCACCTTCAGCGAGGCGTGCGGACCGATCTCGTGACTGCGATAGTCGTTGTCGGCGAAGTACGCGACGTTGAAATCCGCGAACGCCTTGTCCTCGGCCACCTCCACCAGCAACTGCCCGGTCGACGCGTCGTCCATGCCGAAGCGGTGGAATACGCCGCTCTTGTCCACGAGCGGTTTGCCGCGCATCGTTCGCGTCGCGACGAAATCTCCGAGGCACAACAGCGACGGGCCTTTGATGACCTCGGTCCGCGGCACGCCGGGCACCATCGCCATCAAGAGTGGGATCTTGACGGTGTGATCCGTGTCGCCCTTGAAGATGAGGTAGTTGAGGCAGAGCGCCGTCTTGCCTGCCCGCTCCACCTGCTGGAACAGGGTGGGCGCCTTCAGCCGATCGCCGTTGAGGCCGAGCAGGAAATCGCGCAGGAAGGTGCTGAAGCCCTCGCGTGCCGCCACCCAGAAGTCATCGCCGAAGTAGGCGACGCTTTCTTCCGCTTCGTCGTACCACGACGCGCCAAGAATGCCGCTCTGGGCTGGATAGTGACCGGTGATGATCGTGGTGGTGGCCGCCGGCGTGATCGACGGAAACATCGTCACCGACTCATGCAGCGAGCCGGCTTCCACGAGCCTCTGCATCGTTGGTAACTGACCGGTTTGAATCGCGGGAGAGACGACGCGGGCGGTGGCCGCGTCAATGACAACTAGCAGCACCTTCACGATTTCAGGATACAACGGCCAACGCCGTAACGCCGCTGCGGACTGTTTACTGTCGCGGTGGCGCCACCGGAAGACGAGTGATGATCGTCGTGCCGAGGCCGAGGCCAGGACTCAAGGCCGCGATCTCACCGTCGTGCTGCTCGACGATGTGACGCGCAATGGCGAGCCCCAGGCCAAGGCCGCCGTGCTGGCGAGTGGTCGAGCTATCCGCTTGCCGGAAGCGCTCGAAGATCAACGGCAGAAACTCCGGGGCAATGCCACTGCCGGAGTCCTTGATGCTGACGGTCAACACTCCACCCTCGGCAACCGCGGCAATCTCGATGCGGCCGCCTTCGGGTGTGAACTTGAGGGCGTTCGATACGATGTTGTTGAAGACCTGGTGCAAACGACTTTCATCGGCTGAGATCTGCGGGACGTCAGCCGGCACTGTCGTTGCGATGGTGATGCGTTTTGCCTCGGCCGTTGGGGCGGCGCTGCTCGCGACGGTCTCCAGGACCTGCGCGATGGACACCGCCTGACGACTGATCTCGAGCTTGCCCGCGATGATGCGAGAGACATCCAGGATGTCCTCGATGAGCTGTCGTTGCAGGGCCGCGTTCCTCGCAATCACGGTGAGAGCGTGGCGGACACGATCCTCCGGCAGGCCCCCGAGCTCGAGCATCTGGACCCAGCCGAGGATTGCGTTGAGCGGGGTGCGCAACTCATGTGACAGCGTGGCCAGGAACTCGTCCTTCAGACGGCTGGCTTCCTCGGCCGCCTCCAGCCGAGCCAACTCGGCCTCTTTCCGGCGCGTCACCATCATGCACACGCCGGTCATGCGAACGGGCCGTCCGCCGTCGTACTCGACGCGGCCCTTTCCCTCGCACCAGCGCACCGTGCCATCAGGCGCCACGATGCGGTACTCCACCTCGTGCGGCGCGCCCTCGGAAATGGCGCGCTCCACCGACGCGAAGACGCGGGCGCGATCGTCGGGATGAATCTCGCGCTCATAACTGGCGAACGATCCGTCGAACGTGCCGTCAGGCAGGCCGTGCATGCGGGCGAGATTGTCGGACCACTCGACCGTGTTGGTGGCGAGGTCCCAATCCCATGTCCCCATGTCCGCGGCGTCCAGCGCAAAGCGCAGCCGGGCTGCGCTGCGCCGCGAGTGGTATTCCAGGCTCGTCCGCTCGACGGCAAACGCCACTTGCGCGGCGACGATACCCGCTAGCTGTAATTCATCCGTCGAGAAGGTCCGCGGCTGATCCGCATACAGCATGAACTTGCCGATCACCACGCCGTGGCTCACTAACGGGATAAAGGCCATCGCCGCGATGCCCTCGGCAACAATCGCCGGAAGGTACGAGGTCAGGGAAGAGTCCGCAGTCACGTCGGCGACGACAATCGGTTCGGGATTGACCGAGTCCGGGCGCCACGGCGAGTGGCCCTCCACCGCCGCGCGATAGCTATCCGAAAGCCCGCGATGGGCCTTGAACCGCATGACGCCATCGGGATCAAACAACAGGATGGAGGACCGGTTAATGGAGAGGCCCGCGGCAAGCGCGTCGAGAGCAGCGGCGTAGATCTGGTCGTCGGTGCGGGTCGACGCCAACGCTTGCGTGAGCCCCAGACACACCGATAGGGGCGAGCTAGCGGCTATCAGCATGGTCGCTCCTTTCTATCACGATGCCATCCTAGCGCAGACCAGCTCGAGCTGATCAGGGTGAGTCGCTTTTGGTCGTATGCTGTGCAAATGTCTGCCCGCCCTTTGTACGCCGCCCTGCTGGTCGCGACCACCTGCCTCGTTGGCCTGGCCGGCGGCTCCGATCAGGTGCAGGGAGGCGACCAGTTCCTCGACGGCATCGGCGAGACGGGTCTGATCGCGCGATACCAGCTCAGCAGCAACGCCGAAGACTCCTCGCGAAACCAGTTTCACGCCACCGTGCGTGGCAACGGCGGCGCCTACGTCAACGACGAACAGTTCAAGCAGGTCTTGTTGCTCACCGCCGGTGATGGCAGCCACCTGCAGTTGCCCGGTGACACGCTCACCGGCGAAGACACATTGAGCGTGGTGACGTGGTTGTACTTGCCGACGGGATCCACGGGGCCAATCTTTGATTTCGGGCAGAACGCTGCGACACGGTTTGCCGCGGTCGCGAACCAGTCAGGCTTTCGCGCGTCGGTGTCGCTCAACGGCGCCGTCCGGGAAACCACGGCCGTGCCGTACCTCGAGAACCGCTGGATGCACGTCGCCGTGGTGCTCGATCCGGCGTCGCGTGTGCTCACCACGTATCTCGACGGCGCCAGGGCAGGGCAGGCGAACGGCGTGACGATCAACGCGGCGCAGATCATCAACCAAACGACGCGCGCCTCGAATCGCCTGTTTGTCGGCCGATCGCAAGACGACGGCGCGCCGGCAATCCACGCGCGATTCCGCGATCTGCGCATCTACCGCGTGGCCTTGACGGATCAACAGATCTCGACGATTCGCAACAACGCGCTGGCGTCGCGGCCGGCCACGGCGGCGCGCGCGCCGCAGCCGGAGATTTCCACCGCCGGCATCCCTGCCGAGTCACCACTGGCCGCGAGCATTGCGAGCGTGCCGGACGTGACCGTCGAGACAATTGTCGGCCACCTGCCGCGTTTGCCGATCGTTGTCGCCGCGACCTATCGCGAAGGCCGCGGTCCCAACGTGCCGGTGATCTGGCCGGCGCCGATCGACAACCGTGACGTCTTGAAGCCCGGCAGCTACACGGTCACCGGCAAGGTGCCGGGAACATCGTTCGCGCCCAAGGCGACCGTGATCGTCAAGGTGCCGGTTGGAACGTTCACGCCCCCGAGTCGCCTGGCCGAGCCATTCGCGTTGAGCGACGTCGTGCTCGATCGCGATACGAAAGGCCGCGAGACGCCGTTCATCCGCAACCGCGACAAGTTCGTGCGCGGCCTGGCGGCCAGCAACCCCGACAACTTCCTCTACAACTTCAGAGATGCGTTCGGCCAGCCGCAGCCGCCGGGCACGATGCAGCTCGAAGGCTGGGACAACCAGACCACGCGACTGCGCGGCCACGCCAGCGGTCATTACCTCTCCGCGATCGCGCAGGCCTATGCCAGCGCCACCTACGACGAAGCGCTGCGCGCGAACTTCCTGCAGAAGATGAACTACCTGATCGACACGCTGCACGACCTGTCGATGAAGTCAGGACGCCCGGTCACTGCAGGCGGGCCAGCGGTCGCCGACCCGACGGCGGTGCCGCCCGGCGCCGGTCGACCCGGTTACGACTCGAACCTGCGGAAGGGCGCGGTTCGCAACGACTACTGGAATTGGGGAACGGGCTTCATCAGCGCGTACCCGCCCGATCAGTTCATCATGCTCGAGAAGGGCGCCACCTACGGCACGCAGGACACGCAGATCTGGGCGCCGTACTACACCCTTCACAAGATTCTCGCGGGGCTGCTGGACAGCTACGAAGTGGCCGGCAACAAGAAGGCGCTTGAGGTTGCCAGCGGCATGGGCGCGTGGGCCTACACCCGGCTCAAGGCGCTGCCGCCCGAGACGCGCATCAGCATGTGGAACCGCTACATCGCTGGCGAGTACGGCGGCATGAACGAGGTGATGGCGCGGCTGTTCCGGCTGACCGGTGACAAGCGCTTCATCGACGGCGCCAAGCTGTTCGACAACACCAACTTCTTCTTTGGCAACGCGGCCCACGAGCATGGGCTCGCAAAGAACGTCGACACGATCCGCGGCAAGCACGCCAACCAGCACATCCCGCAAATCACCGGCGCGCTCGAGACCTTCCGCAACACCCGCGAGATGCCGTATTACCTGATCGCCAGCAACTTCTGGGACATCGTCAATCGCAGCTACACCTACAGCATTGGCGGCGTGGCCGGCGCGCGCACGCCGAACAACGCGGAGTGCTTTCCGATCCAGCCCGATACGCTGTGGCAGAACGGCTTCAACCAGGGCGGGCAGAATGAAACCTGCGCCACCTACAACCTGCTGAAGCTCGATCGGCAGCTGTTCATGTACGACCAGACGGCGAAGTACATGGATCACTACGAGCAGGCGCTCTACAACCACATCCTCGCGTCGGTCGCCGAGCACGATGCCGGCAACACCTACCACGTGCCGCTCAATCCGGGCGCGCAGAAGCGTTTCGGCAACGCCGAGATGAACGGGTTCACGTGCTGCAACGGCACCGCGCTCGAGAGCAACACCAAGCTGCAGGACTCGATCTATTTCCGGAGCGCGGACAACGCCACCCTCTACGTGAACCTGTTCGTGCCCTCGACCCTCAACTGGAGGTCACGCAACGTCGTGGTTCGGCAGGCGACCGACTTCCCGGCGGCGGATACGACGCGCCTCACGGTCCACGGCAGCGGGCGATTCAACGTCCGCATCCGCGTGCCGCGCTGGGCGACGCAGGGTGTGTTCGTGAAGATCAACGGGCGGGATGAAGCCATCACAGCCGCGCCCGGCAGCTACCTGACGTTGGCGAGAACGTGGCGCGACCAGGACACGATCGAGCTGCGCATGCCCTTCAGCTTCAGTCTCAACCCGGTGGTGGATCAGCCGAATGTGGCGAGCGTGTTCTTTGGTCCGGTGTTGCTGGCCGCCGAGGAATCAGGGCCGCGAACCGACTGGCGGAAGATTACGCTCGATGCGCGTGACCTGTCACGATCGATCTCCGGCGATCCGTCGGCGCTGCGCTTTTCGATTGGCGGCGTGCCCTTCAAGCCGTTCTACGAATCGTTCGGCCGGCACTCGGTCTACCTGCACGTGACGCGGAACTAGCCGGCTCAGGCGCCGACGGGCCTGGCCAGCGCCGCAATCGCGCTCACGAGCTCGGCGGGATTGACCGGCTTGGCAAGATGTATCTGGAAGCCGGCCCGGAGCGCGCGCACGCGATCGTCTGATCGCGCGTAGGCCGTCAGTGCCGCAGCCGGGACCTTCCGCACCAAGGGGTTCTCGTGGCTCCTGATCTGCTCGATCAGCTGGAAGCCGTCAACCTTCGGCATGCCGATGTCGCTCACGAGCACATCCGGTGTATCGGAAACCATCAGCCGCAGCGCGTCATCCGCGCAGGCCGCGGTGCTGACGCGCGCGCGTTCGCTTTGCAGCAGCTCCGACAGCAGCACCAATGCATCGCGGTCATCGTCCACCACGAGCACGTGGACGCCGGCGAGCGCGTCCTGTGAGAGCGGAGTGGGAGGAGGCGCCGCGCTTCGGCGGCGGCCCTCCGGCTCGAGTTCCCTGCGTTGCTGCACGCTGATGATCGGCAGCGTCAGCGTGAATGTGGCGCCCTTGCCGGCGCCTTCGCTGGTGGCCTCGATGGTGCCGCCATGCATTTCGACAAGCTGACGGGCAATCGACAACCCAAGCCCGAGACCGCCGCGCTCGCGCGCCGGGCCGGCATCGGCCTGCCGGAACCGCTCGAATACGTGAGGGAGGAACTCCGGCGCAATGCCCACGCCGGTGTCCGTGACGATGACGGCGACGTGCGATTCCACTCGCGCCAGTTGAATCTGGATGCTGCCGCCGCGGTTGGTGAACTTCACCGCGTTCGACAGGACGTTCCACAAAACCTGCTGCAATCGTTCGGGGTCGCCTGAGACCGGACCACCGTCCGGGTCCAGCACCGACTGCAACCTCACGCCCTTGGCTTCAGCGGCCGGCGTGACCGCTTCAATCGCGCTCTGAACGACGTCGGGCATGTCCACGGCCTGCACGTTGAGCCGCATCTTGCCCGAGACAATCCTGGAGATGTCCAGCACGTCCTCGACGATCTGCGCCAGCGAGCGCGCGTTGCGCTCGATCGCCTCGATTGCTTGATCCTGTTTTTCGCCCGTCAGCATGCGGGTGCGGAGCAGGTGGGTGTAGCCGAGCACCGCATTGAGCGGCGTCCTCAACTCGTGTGACAGGCTGGCGAGGAACTCGTCCTTCAGGCGGCTGGCTTCCTGCGCCACGCTGAACATGCGCGCGTTCTCGAGTGCGACGGAAGCCCATGAGGCGATGCCCACTGCCAGCCGCTCATGATGCGGCGTGAACCGGCCGATCGCGGAGTGACCGAAGAACAATCCGCCGAGCACGGCGCCGGAACGTCCTTTCACAGGCACCGCGAGGTAGCTGCGGACCGGCAGGTGCCCTTTGGGCATGCCGTGGTACGGAGCCGAGTGCCCGTAGCGCGGATCCTTCGTGATGTCGTCAACGCGCATCACCGATGTGCCGCTGAAGGTCGGCTCGAAGACCGCGGTGTTCCGCGGCATCGGAAACTTCGAGAACGCCTCGCGAGGCACGCCCGAAATCGTATAGAGCATGTACGATTCGCCGGCGTCGTTCTTGACGTTGTAGAAGAAGGCGCCGAACTCGGCGGTGGTCAGCTCCGTCGCCGCGTCGGTCACGGCCTGGACGACGCGTTCGCGATCCAGGTCGGAGGCGACGATCGCGCCAACGTTGTTGAGGGTTTCGGTGAGCTGTCTGAGTTCCTGCTCGCGTGCCAGCAGCTCGCGATACTCTTCTCCGGTCAGCGGCTCATCCATCAGGGGGTAACGGCTCGCACCATGGTTCGAGTCTATCCTGCCGCCGCCGATTCCTACCTCGACTGCGATGGCACCTCGTCCACATGAGCAATGCCGCGCAGCAGGCGCGCGGCCACCTCGCGGATCGGCTGCGCCGCCTCCGGAGGATCCAGCAGCGTGAAGTCCATGCTGGTGTAGAGCAGCATCCCCACCAGCATCTCGGGGCAATCCCCTCCGACCGTCAGCGCGCAGTGCTCCGCATCCAGCCGCTCCAGCGTGCCGATCCAGGACGGCATTCGCGCACGCAGTTCGCTCAGTGTGCCCTTCAACTTCACCCGCGCGTTCAGCGTCTGCGGCCACGAGGTGATCGACTTCTGCACCATCGTGGCGAAATCGACTGGTGGCTGGCGGGGCGTGAAGCGAGGTCCCTGGGCGAGCCGCGGTTGCGCCTCGATGCGATCGACGCGGAAGGTGCGCCAGTCATAGCGCGCGAGATCCCACGCGGCGAGGTACCAGCGGCGTCCGGTGTGCACCAGGCGCATCGGCTCGATGGTGCGCGACGTGACCGTGCCGCGCATGTCGCGATACGCAAACTTCAGCTGCACCGTGTCCTGGCAGGCGCTGGCGACTGCGGCCAGCACGCTGAGGCTCGCGACCGATTCGGATGCGACGAGCGACAGCGTCACGGCCGGCACGCTACTGAGCTTCCGCCGCAGCCGCTTCGGCAGCAGTTGGTCCAGCTTCGCGAGCACTCGAAGCGCGACGTCCTTGGTGTCGGCCACGCTGCCGGCGGCCGCGCCGAGGGCGATCGCCACCGCGACGGCCTCATCATCTTCGAGGAGAAGGGGAGGCGTTTCCTCGCCGGCGCCCAGCCGGTAACCGCCGCCGACGCCGGCCGAGGCATCAATGGTGTAACCGAGCTGCCGGAGGCGATCGACATCGCGCCGGATGGTCCGCACGTCCACATCGAGGCGCGAGGACAGCTCGTGTCCCGACCACTCGCGGCGGACCTGCAACAGGGATAACAAGCGAAGGACGCGGGCGGAAGTGGAGGGCATGCCGTCTTCAGCATGAAATATATAGCGGACACTACCTGTCCTCAATGGCTGTTACCTTCATTTCACTCAAATGGAGGTTCCGATGTCCGTAGAAACGATGCCTGCCGCCGCTTCAACCCTTTCCGTCGTCCCCGCTGATGCCTTTCTGGCCCACTGGCTGGGCCACCGCCGCCTGACCCGCCGGGTCATCGAGGCGTTCCCCGAGGATCAGCTTTTCACCTATTCCGTTGGCGGGATGCGGCCGTTCGGCGTGATGGCGATGGAACTGGTCGAAATCGCCGGCGCCATGGCGCGCGGCGTGGCGACCGACGAGTGGCAGACGATGGACGATCACGACAAGCGGACGGCGATTGCCAAGCGCGAGTTACTGCGCCTGCACGATCAGAGCACCGCCGATGTCGAGCAGTGGTGGCCGCGCATTCCGCAGGAGCGCTTCGCGGCCGGCAACACGATGACCGCGTTCGGGCAGTATCCCGGCAAGGTCTACGACCTGCTGCTCTACGCGATCGACAACGAGATTCATCATCGCGCCCAGGGCTACGTCTACCTGCGCTCCCTCGGCATCGCGCCGCCGCCGTTCTACGAGCGATAGGGCTGAGACTCCATCGGCAGCTGTTCGCCCTCCTGCAGCTCGAGGTCGGCGCTGCCGCGATCGTCGGTGATGAACGATCCGACGACGCGGTCGTCGATCACCACGGTGTGCAACTGGCGCGGCTGCAGGTGAATGACGTCGACTTCGAGTTCGGGGCGGGTGTGGTCCCGCCCCGGGCCCGGCAGTTCGATTTCGACTTCACCGATCACCGTCGCGCCGCGCTGGTTCGTCAGCTCGGCATCTTTCTCGGTGTTGCCGAGGCTGTCGACGCGCGATCGAAACTCACCGGACAGGACGACTGAGCCTTTGGCATCGCGGATCTCCACGAGGTGGGCCGCGTTCAGGTCGCCCAGCGATACGACCCCGGCTGTCACCGGCGCGCCGGCATAGATC
>DATMJU010000400.1:0-6352 GCA_035553795.1 Vicinamibacterales bacterium | reverse complement strand
TCTGGAAGTCGAATGCGTAGTCCGACGCCAGGCGCCGAATCCACGGAAATGTGCGGATGTCCACCGCGAGAGATGAGGCGGTGGCGCTGGATACGTCGGCTGGCACTGCGACGTACTGTCTCAAACGGTTACTCACGCTGTCAACATCACTACGTAACGAAACCACGCCTTTTGATATCATTGTGAGTCGATATAGTGGACGAAGACGGGGCACTGTTCGACTCTGGGTTCGATGGCGCAAAGCCTTTTCGGGATACACCCGAAGCCGGAGGCATTTCCCTCGAGTCCGCGCTGCATGACTTTGGTCCTGCGGCGATCGATGATCTGATCCCGAGAGTTCGCTCCCTGGCGGTGGCGCTGGACGCCGCGCACGCCTCGGGCGCCGTTCATGGCGCTCTTCATCCCAGTAAAGTCATCATTTCCGACGAATCGACGTCGCTGATCTCCGGCACGTCCTCGTCTGCCCCCTACGTCGCGCCCGAGGTGGCTGACGGCCAGGCCCCGACGCCGGCGTCCGACCAGTACGCCCTCGCGGCGATTACCTACGAATGGTTGTTTGGCAAGCCGATCGCCCGGCCCGCGGCGCGCCCCGTAGAAGTACGGAACATGCCGGGCGTCGAGCGCGGCGCGTTGTCAGCGGCGTTCACGCGCGCGTTGTCGCCGGACCCGAAGGGCCGATTCGACTCCTGCAACGCCTTTTGTGACCGCCTGGCGGACTCGGTTGTGCCCGAGTTGCCGCTGCTGGCGCTCGAGCCGGACAACGAGCCGGACGCACTGATCCAGGATTGGCCGAGTCCGGACGAGGCGAAGATCGTCGCCGAGGAAGCCACCATCACCGCCGCGTCCTTCGAGCCAGATCCCGACTTCGACGCCTTCGAACGCGAGACGCCCAGCGCGGCTCCCATTCCGGTGCCTGTCGAGGAACCCGCATTCGAAGAGCCCGCGCGCGAGCCGGCTCCCGTCGCGTGGCAATCGGCGATGGAAACTCCCGCTACGCCTGCGCGCAACGAATCCGCGCGATTCGGCGGCGCCGCATTGATCCTCGCGGCCATCGTCGGCGCGATCTTTGGATTTGCCGCCGGCTATATGGCACGGCCCCGAGCACTGCAGACCGGGCCAGAACAGACGATGGCCGTCGCGCCGCCAGCCGAGCGGGCAAATGAGCCGGCGCCCGCCGCACCAGAGACACCGGCCCCAAAGGCACAAGAGGCACCAAAGGCACCTCAGGCACCTGCAGCGGCGCCCGGCCGCATCCTGGTGCGCAGCAATCCGCCCGGCGCGAGCGTGACGATTGACGGCGTCGCGAGGGGAGTGACGCCGCTGGCGTTGCGCGACCTCGAACTGGGGACGCGGTCGATCACGGTCACGCGCCGTGGCTTCATTGCCGAGACCCGTACCGTGGCCATCACCGCCGAGCGCCCGTCGCGCTCGCTGGATGTGCGGCTGACCGCCGCTGCGACAGCGGTACAGAAGCCGGCGCCGGCCACCGCGAAACCCGCGGTCTCCACCGGCGTGCTGGTCGTCGAGTCGCGGCCGACTGGAGCCGCGGTGTCGATCAACGGCGCGCCGCGTGGCTCGACGCCGCTCACCCTCACCGATCTCGCGCCCGGCGAATATCGCGTCCTGATGACGCTGCCGGGCTTTAGAAATTTTGCGACCACCGTGCGGGTGGTGGCAGGCGAACGCGTGCGCGCGGCCGCCTCGTTAACCGCACAGGAGCAGGAATGAACGCAATACTCGCACTCGAAGACGGCACCTGGTTCCAGGGCGTCTCGGCCGGCGCCCCGGGACACACCGAGGGCGAGGTGGTCTTCAACACCAGCATGAGCGGCTATCAGGAAATCCTGACCGACCCGTCGTATGCGGGACAGATCGTCACGATGACCGCGCCGCAGATCGGCAATTACGGTGTCGCGGAGACCGATGTCGAGTCAGGCAAGCCGCAGGTGGCCGGCTTCATCATGCGCGACCTCTCGCCGGTCTCGAGCAACTGGCGATCGCAGGGCACGCTGCGCGATTACCTCACGCGCCATAACATCGTCGCCATCGGCGACATCGACACGCGCGCGCTGACGCGGAAGCTGCGATCGGGCGGCGTGCTGCGCGGCATCATCGCGACCGGCACCGTCGATCCGGCGCACCTGGTGGAGAAGGCGCGCCAGATCACGCACATGGAAGGCAGCGACCTCGTGAAAGTGGTCACCTGCAAGGAAGCCTACGACTTCAAGACGTCGCTGGCTGACGCCGTTGACGAGGCGAGCTATGGCGTGCCGCCGCTGCGCCGCGCGAAGAAGCCGCTGCGCGTGGCCGCGTACGACTACGGCATCAAGACGAACATCCTGCGCCGCCTTGCCGCGCACGGCTGCGAGGTCCGCGTGTTTCCGGCGTCGACGCCCGCGGCCGAAGTGCTGGCGTGGAAGCCGGATGGGATCTTCCTCAGCAACGGCCCTGGCGATCCCGCGGCCGTCACCTACGCGATCGACAACATCAAGGAACTGTCGAAGACCGAAGTGCCGACGTTCGGCATCTGCCTCGGCCACCAGTTGATGGGGCTCGCGCTCGGCGCGAAGACCTACAAGCTGAAGTTCGGTCATCGCGGCGGCAATCACCCGGTCAAGCAGTTGTCGTCCGGCGCGATTGAAATCACGTCGCAGAACCACGGCTTCGCAGTGGACCCCGAGTCGCTGCCGTCGAATGTGAAAGTGACGCACCTCAACCTGTACGACGGCACGGTCGAGGGATTGCGCCACACCGACAAGCCGATGTTCTCGGTGCAATATCACCCCGAGGCGTCCCCGGGGCCGCACGACGCGGATTACCTGTTCCAGGAATTTCTCGACGAAATGGAAAAGTAGTTGCCAAAACGAGCAGATATCAAACGCGTACTGGTGATTGGCTCCGGCCCGATCGTGATCGGGCAGGCGTGCGAGTTCGACTATTCAGGCACGCAGGCCATCAAGGCGCTGCGCGCCGAGGGACTCGAGGTCATTCTCGTCAACAGCAACCCGGCAACGATCATGACGGATCCGGAACTGTCGGACCGTACCTACATCGAGCCGCTGACCGCTGACGCCCTCGAGAAGATCATCGACAAGGAGCGTCCGGACGCGATCCTGCCCACCGTCGGCGGCCAGACGGCGCTGAACCTCGCCGTGCAGCTCGACGAACTGGGCATCCTCAAGAAGTACAAGGTCGAACTGATCGGCGCGCAGATTCCCGCGATCAAGGTCGCGGAGGATCGCCTGCTGTTCCGCGACGCCATGAAGGAAATCGGCGTCGAAGTGCCGGAAAGCGGCGTCGCCAAGACGCTGCAGGAAGCGCTGGCGATCGTCGATCGCACGGGATTCCCGGCGATCATCCGTCCGTCATTCACCATGGGCGGCGTGGGCGGCGGCATTGCCTACAACCTTGAAGAGTTCCGCGACATCGCGGGACGCGGCCTGAGCCTCAGCCCGGTGCACGAAATCCTCGTCGAGGAATCCGTCATCGGGTGGAAGGAATTCGAGCTCGAGGTGATGCGCGACGGCGCGGACAACTTCGTCGTCATCTGCTCGATCGAGAACATCGACCCGATGGGCGTGCACACCGGCGACAGCATCACCGTTGCGCCGGCACTGACGCTGACCGACAAGGAATACCAGCGCATGCGCGACTGGGGACGCCGCATCATCCGCCGCGTCGGCGTCGAGACCGGGGGTTCGAACATCCAGTTCGCGATCAATCCCGATGATGGCCGGATGATCGTCATCGAGATGAACCCGCGCGTGTCGCGCTCATCGGCGCTGGCCTCGAAGGCCACCGGCTTTCCGATCGCCAAGATCGCCGCGAAGCTCGCGCTTGGGTATCGCCTGGATGAAATCCCGAACGACATCACGCGCGTCACGCCGGCGTCCTTCGAGCCGACGATCGACTACGTGGTCGTCAAGATCCCGCGCTGGAACTTCGAGAAGTTCCCGCAGGCCGATCGCACGCTCACCACGCAGATGAAGTCGGTGGGTGAGGCGATGGCCATCGGCCGCACGTTCAAGGAAGCGTTCCTGAAAGGCGTGCGCTCGCTCGAGCTCGGCAAGGAAGGCATGCTGTTCCGCCGCCCGGTGAATGAGGACGGCGACGATCCGTTGACGACGAGCGAAGAGGAAGAGGCGACGCTGCGCCGCAAGCTGGTGATTCCGCACGATCGACGCATGTGGGACCTGTTCCGCGCCCTCGATCTTGGCTGGGACATCGAGAAGCTGCACGACCTGACCAACATCGATCCGTGGTTCCTCCAGCAGTTCAAGGAAATGGTGGAGCTGCGCAAGACCGCCGAGATGATTGGGCTGCGCGACATGTCCCATGACTTGATGCGGACGCTCAAGCGCGCCGGGTTCGGCGATCGTGAGCTGTCCGACATCCTCGGCGTCGACGAGACCGCGGTGCGCGAGAAGCGGCAGGAACTGAAGCTCAAGACCTCGTTCAAGCGCATCGACACGTGCGCGGCCGAGTTCGAGTCGTTCACGCCGTATCTCTACAGCAGCTTCGAGGACGCCTGCGAAGCCGATCCGACCGATCGGCAGAAGGTGATCATCCTCGGCAGCGGCCCGAACCGCATCGGCCAGGGCATCGAGTTCGACTATTGCTGCTGTCACGCAGTGTTCGGCTTCAAGGCCGAAGGCTTCGAGACGGTGATGATCAACTGCAATCCCGAGACGGTGTCGACCGACTACGACACCGCCGATCGCCTGTACTTCGAGCCGTTGACGTTCGAGGACGTGATGGCGGTGATCGAGCGCGAGCGCGAAGGCAACGTCGACGTGTCGTGCGTGGTGCAGTTCGGCGGCCAGACGCCGTTGAAGCTGGCGCTCGGGCTGCAGGAGGCCGGCGTGACGATTCTCGGCACGTCGCCGGATTCGATCGACCTGGCGGAAGATCGTCAGCGATTCAACCAGCTGTTGTGGGACCTGGGCATTCCGCAGCCGGCCAGCGGCACCGCGACCTCGAAGTCGGAGGCGCGTGAAGTGGCGGCCAAGGTCGGTTTCCCGGTGGTGGTGCGCCCGTCGTACGTCCTCGGTGGACGCGCGATGGCGATTGTCTATGACGTCTCGACGCTGGACCGCTACATGTCGAGCGCGGTGGACGTGTCGCACGACCGCCCGATCCTGATCGACCGCTTCCTCGAGCACGCCAAGGAGATTGACGTCGATTGCGTCGCGGATGCATCCGGCGCGGTCGTCATCGGCGGCATCATGGAGCACATCGAGGAAGCCGGCATCCACTCGGGCGACAGCTCCTGCGTCGTCCCGCCGCCGTTCCTCAGCGACAAGCACGTGGCGACGATCCGCGATTACACGCGCCGGATCGCCAAGGCGCTGAAGGTCGTGGGCCTGATGAACACGCAGTACGCCATCAAGGACGACACCGTCTACGTGCTCGAAGTGAACCCACGCGCGTCGCGCACGGTGCCGTACCTGTCAAAGGCGACCGGCCAGCCCCTGGCGCAGCTCGCGGCGCGCGTCATGGCCGGCAAGACGCTCGCCGAGCTCGGCGTGGTTGATGACCTGACGCCGGTGGGCGTGTTCGTGAAGAGCCCGGTGTTCCCGTTCGTGCGCTTCCCGGGTGTCGACACCATCCTCGGACCGGAAATGAAGTCCACTGGTGAAGTGATGGGCGGCGCCGACAGCTTTGGCATGGCCTTCATCAAGGCGATGCTCGGGGCGGGGCAGCGGCTGCCGGAAGAAGGCGCGGTCTGCATCACCGTCAACAACGAGGACAAGAACGACGTCCTGCCGATCGCGCAGGGGCTCGCGGCGCTTGGCTTCGAGATCATCGGCACGCGCGGCACCGCGGCGTATCTGCGGGCGCATGGTGTTGATTGCTCGGTGGTCTACAAGGTCAACGAAGGCCGCCCGAGCCTGGCCGACGAGATCGTCAATCGCAAGATCTCGATGGTCATCAACACCCCGCACGGCCGCGAGTCGTTCTTCGACGACAAAGCCGTGCGTCGCGCGGCGATGATGGCCGGCATTCCCTGCATCACCACGATCACGGGCGCGGCGGCCGCGCTCGAGGCGATTCGCGCCCTCAAGACCGAGGGCATGGACGTCCGCGCGCTGCAGGACTACTACGCGGCCGTCGCCGCGACTCAATAACTGAGATGCCTCCGGCTTCGGCCGGAGGCAATTTCTGCGGCCTCCTCGACCCAATCCCCCGAAAATTCGAAAGAAGTCACGCGCCCCGCCGTTTGCAGCGGCCGGGTGCATGTCCACTTCACTTCTGTTCGCTTTGGCGACCGTGGCCGGCGTGGCCGCGGGCGTCTTTCTCGATCCCTCGATCACGACGGTACCGGCGCAATGGCTCGCGGCTACGTTCATGC
>DATMJU010000399.1:0-3188 GCA_035553795.1 Vicinamibacterales bacterium | reverse complement strand
CGCCAGGTTCGTTGGCGCCTCCCGGCTCGAGCGCCCAGATCAGTTTCAACGACCAATCTGCCGCGACCCCTTCCACGGGAACGGCGGGCTGGTAGTCTGCGGGCTTTTCGGGGTACTTCGGGGCGGCGATCTCCGTCCAGGTCGCGCCGCCATCGCGCGAGCGATGCAGCTTGCTGCCGAAGTGTCCGTGATTGAGCGCCGCGATCAAATCGCCGCTGCGCGGGTCGTGCATCGTCAGCGTGACGTTGTCGCCAACGAAGGCGGCGCGCGAGATCGCCCATCCGGATGCGCCGCGTTCGAGCGTGAACAAACCCTTGCGCGTGCTGACGTAACAACGGGACATTGCTAGCCTCCGGAGAGCGATTGCACGACGTCGATGACGGCGTTGTCGTTGACGCGATCGCTGAGGCGATCGCGGTCGTCAATCTGCTGGCCGTCGATAAAGATGGCCATGTGCTTGCGAAGCTTGCCGCTGTCGTCCAGGACATAACCGCGGGCGCGCTCGTTACCGGCAAAGTAGGCGTTCAGCACATCGGCAAGCGTCGCGCCGGGAACGTCCAGCGTGGGGCACTCGACGTGCCTCTGGATATTCCGCGTGAATCGCACCGACGCCATTTCGAGATGATAAATGAGAAATAATGCCGCAGGCCTCCTTTGATCATTCACCTCATTGACGGGACGTTCGAGCTGTTCAGGCATTTCTACGCGGTGCCGCAATCGCAGGCCAAGGATGGCGCCGAAGTGGCGGCCGTGCGCGGCGTGATTGGCTCGATTCGCGGCATGTTGAACAGCCGGGTTGCGACGCACATTGGCGTGGCCACCGATCACGTGATTGAGTCGTTCCGCAACGATCTCTGGCCGGGTTACAAGACGGGCGAGGGGATCGACCCGGCACTGCTGTCGCAGTTTCACTTTCTCGAGGACGCGCTCACGGCGTTCGGTGTGAAGGTGTGGCCGATGGTCGAGTACGAAGCCGATGACGCGCTGGCGGCGGCAGCCGTCAAGGCCGCGGCGGATCCGCGCGTCACGCAAGTGCGAATCTGCACGCCCGACAAGGATCTGTCGCAGTGTGTCAGCGGGACACGGATCGTGCAGGAGGACCGCATGCGGCGCACCATCCGCGATGAAGCCGGCGTGATCGCCAAGTTTGGCGTGTCACCAGCTTCAGTGCCCGACTACCTGGCCCTGGTGGGAGATTCGTCGGATGGCTATCCAGGTTTACCGGGGTGGGGCGCGAAGTCCGCCGCCGCGGTGCTGGCGAAGTTCAAGCACATCGATCAGATTCCCGCCGACTATAAGAACTGGGGCGTGAACGTCGGCCGCGCCGGCGCGTTGTCACTCACGCTGGAAAAGGATCGCGAAAAGGCAATGCTGTTCCGCGATCTCGCGACGTTGCGCACCAACATCGCGGTGTTCGAGTCGGTCGATGAGCTTGAATGGCACGGCCCGACGCCGGCCTTCGCAGCGATCAAGGCGCGGCTCGATTCGGCGCCGGTGGCGGGGTAGGGATCAGGGATCAGGGATCAGGGGGAGCGTCATGTCGAATCCGACGCGTAGAGAGATGCTCGAAATGGTGGCGGCTGTTGCGGCGTTACCCGCCGCGGCTCATGCCGGCCAGGCGCCGGCGCCCGCGAACACGCTGCGCTTTTTTCCCGGCTTCACGTCGAAGCGCGTGACGACGTCAGGCGCGGAGATCAACCTGGTGTTCGCCGGCTCCGGTCCGCCGTTGCTGTTGATGCATGGCGCACCGCAGACGCACGTCTCCATGCGGTTGATCGCGCCGGAACTTGCGAAGGACTACACCGTCATCGTTCCGGACCTGCGGGGGTACGGAGACAGCAGCAAGCCGCCTGACGGCGAGAATCACGCCAACTACTCGAAGCGCGCGATGGCCCTCGACCAGGTCGAGGTGATGAAGAGTTTTGGCTTCGACAGGTTTGCCGTGGTCGGGCACGATCGTGGCGGCCGCGTGGGCCACCGCATGGCGCTCGATCATCCCGACAAGGTGACGAAACTGGTGGTGCTCGACATCATCCCGACGCACTACCTCTACACGCACGTCGACATCCGCTTCATCCAGTCGTATTTCCACTGGTTCAACAACGTGCGCGCGGCGCCCGGCCCTGAGAACGATCTGAAAGCGTCGTACGACGCGCAGAAGGCGAGGGCGACCAACGAGGTGCAGATCGAGTACCTGCGGACGTCGAGCACGCCTGAAAACATTCACGCGATGTGCGAGGACTACCGGGCCGGCGCGTCGATCGATCTGCAGCATGACGAGGCCGACCTGTCGAAGAAGGTGGCGTGTCCGCTGATGACGCTGTGGGGATTGAAGGGGCCGATGGGCCGCATCTACGACGTCCTCGCCATCTGGAAACAGAAGGGCGTCAACGTCTCCGGCAAGGGCCTCAACGGCGGCCACAATCTGCAGGAAGACACTCCCGCGGAAGTACTGGCCGAAATCCGCCCGTTCCTGAAAGCCTGAGCGTCAGCCCCGCGTTCGTCCCAGCTGATTCGAGCGACCGGCTTGACGTGCTACGTTCGTAGCATTAACCTGCTACGAACGTAGCATGGAATCAAAACTCAGCCGCCGCGAACGCGAGATCATGGACGTCCTCTACGCACTGGGGGACACCGCGACCGCCGAAGAAATCCGGGAAAAGCTAAGCGACCCGCCCAGCTATTCGGCGGTCCGCGCGATGCTCGCCAAGCTCGAGGCCAAGGGCGTCATCAAGCATGCCGTCGACGGCCTTCGCTACATCTATTCCCCCGTGACCTCGCGCACCGCCGCGCAGAAGAAGGCTGTCAGCAACCTGATGCGGGTGTTCTTCGACGGCTCGCCCAGCCAGGCCGCCGCGGCGCTGCTCAAGCAGGAGCAGTGGAGCGACGACGAACTCGATGCGCTCCGGAAGCAGATTGACGCCGTGCGCAAGAACCGGAGGAAACCATGACTCCCGCCATGTGGGACGCCGTCCTGTGGATCTCGGCGTCGCCGGAACTCTCGTTGCTGGTCAAGGCTACCGTCATCGTCGCCGCCGCGCTGCTGATCGCCAGGCTGGCGTTTCGATCGCGCGCGTCGGTTCGCCACGTCGTGATCGCCACGGCCTTCGCGGCATTGATTGCGCTGCCGATCCTGGCCGCGAGCGTTCCCGCGATCGCCATCGAAGTGCCCGCGGCTCCCCGTCAAA
>DATMJU010000398.1:0-16949 GCA_035553795.1 Vicinamibacterales bacterium | reverse complement strand
ATCTTTCGTACTGGCGGCGTGATGTCGCCCAGTTGGCGTTGATCGCGTTGGTGGCCGTTGCCGGACTCGTGCTGTTGGTGCGCGCCTCGATCGCGCGATCGCCGGGCCGCCACCACGTCGTGTTGCCCGCCATCCTTCGCGGGGCCTCGCTTTCTCGGCTCGCCTGGACACGTCACCTCCCGATGATGCTGTTTGTGGCCGGTCTTCCGTTTGCGTTGCTGGCAGTCGCGGACCCGTACTCATCGCTCGTCGCGGAGAACGTGACATATCCCGGACGCCGCATCAGCCTGATGATCGACGCGTCCGACAGCATGCAGACGTCGTTCAAGGCGGCGACGCTGAACACCCGGAACGAAGTGCAGCCGGCGTTCTTCACGACGGTGGCCGCTGCGCAACGCTTCGTCGAGTTGCGCCGCAAGGGCAAGTACCGCGACCTGATGGCGCTGGTCGAGTTCGGCAGCCGCGCGTACGTGATTACGCCGTTTACGAGCGACTACGACAACTTGCTCCTCAGCATGGCCCTGATCGGCGACCCGGTCGAGTTCTCGATGTTCCCGGAATCCGGCACCGTGATCGCCAGCGCACTCGAAGAAAGCATCGAGATCTTCAAGGCGTTCGACTTTCTCGAGGCGTCCGGCAACCTGATGGTCATCTTCACCGACGGTGAGGACACGACGTCGATCGTGCACGGCCGCAGCCTGGACGACATTCTCAAGTCTGCCGTCGACAACAAGATCCCGCTGTATTTCGTGCGCACCAACTACGACAAGGAGTTTGGTGACGGCATTCCCGATGCGCAGTGGAAGGCGGCGGTCGAGCGCACGGGCGGCCGTTACTACGTGGCGAAGAACGAGGCCAGCCTGATCGCGGCGATCGACGATATCGATCGTGAGGCGGTCGGGGCGATTGCGGCGCGGCAATACACCAGTCAGCAGCCTCGCTTCACCCTGTTTGCGCTTGCAGCATTTGCGTTGTGGACGGGCGCCGCCGGCCTGAAGGTCGGCACGCCGTGGTTTGGACGAATCCCATGAAGACGACCATCTCCCGCTTGTTGGTCGCTGCGGTCCTCGCGATCGCGGCGTGGCTCAGTTACTCGGAATCGCAGATGGCTGCGCAGGTCGCCGATGCGCGGCAGGCGATTGCCACGTTCGATCACGCCAACGCTGAGAGCTGGTCGCCCCGCGCGTCGCTCTCGGACTACCTGCCCGGCGACCGGCGCTCGCTTGCGGACGATGTGCGAGTGGTCAAGGCGCGGGTCGCGTATTGGCTTGGACGCTACGACGGGGTCGCCGCTGATACCACTGCCAGCACCGCGGACGGGGACATCCTGCTGGCGGTCGCCAACGCGGCGTTCCGCGACAGCCAGCGAGACACCGCCACCGGGTCGGCAGCCGCGCAGCGGCTCGACGGTGTGTTGCAGGCGTATGCGTCGGCGCTGAAAGCCTCGCCGCGCAACGCCGAGGCCGCCTACAACTACGAGTTCGTGTCCCGCCTCCGCGATCGCGTCGCCAGGACGCCGCAGGGGCGCATTCCACGCGCTCCGGGAATCACCGGTGAGCCCGTGATGGCCGGCGACCTTCCGGCCGGTCCGACGATTCACGGCAATCCCGGCGCGCCGCCACCCGACACGAAGATGGAAGAGCTGCAGATGATCGCGCCGATGGACTATGGCGATCGGGAATCGCAGCCGACGCCCACACCGGGCGCCAGGCGCGACCGCAAAGGTTAGCCTCACGCGCGTGATCTCGTGACCGAAGGCCTGGGTTTCGGAGCGCCGCACTACCTGTGGCTGCTCGCTGCGCCGGCGCTGTTCCTGCTCTTGTGGATCTGGCGCTTTGCGCGTCGACTCGCGGACTTGCGTCGCTTGCGCGCGCGCCGCTCGGTCCCGGTTCGTGAGCGCTTCGGCTTGGGCGGCGATCTCTGGTTCTGGCTGTTCCTGATTCTGTCGTCCGCCTCGTTTGCCATTGCGCTTGCGCGCCCTCACGGCATCACCACCGTCGTCAATCGCGCCGGCCTCGACATTGTCATTCTGCAGGACGGCTCGGCGTCGATGCATGTGAAAGACGTGCCGGGGAATCGCTGGCAGCGGTCGATGGATTTCCTGCGGCTGCTGGGCGACTCCCTGAGTTGGAACGATGACCGGATGGCGCTGACGGTGTTTGCGCACATCGCGACTCCGCAGATTCGCCTGACCAGCGATCCCAACACCGTCTTCTTCTTCCTCGATCATCTCCATGGCAAGCCGCCGTTCCGGCTTGAAGACGACACCACGTGGGATACCAACCTCGAGCAAGGCATCGGATGGGGCCTGCGCCTGCTTGAAAAGGATCGCGAGCTGCATGGTCCGTCCGTCAACGGCAAGATGTTCGTGATGTTGTCGGATGGTGAATCGTGGAGCGGGGAGGTCGCGCGTTCGATCGAGCGCGCAGTGCGCGAACGTGTGCCCCTGCATGTCATCGGCGTCGGCACGTTGGGTGGCGGGGCCTTGCCTGAAACGGTGATTGATGGAGTGAAAGAGCCATCACCCGGAAAGTCGCGGCTCGATCGCGCATCGTTGCAGCGAATTGCGGCCGCCGGCGGCGGACAGTACTTCGAGCTCGATCGCGAGGCCGATCGCGACATTGCGAATGCCATCATCGATACCGGGAGGCGCCAGGCGCCCGTGACTACAGAAGAGGGCACGACCGAGGAGTTGTATTGGCGCTTTCTCGCGGCAGGACTGGCGCTGGCCGCGCTCGGCAGCGTGTTCCTGCGCGATCGGACCGAGCTGTGGATTCAGCTGACCGCGACGGCCGCCACCGCCGCGGCGCTCTGGGGGCTGATCGCCTGACAACCTGACCACCTGTTTCTGTGCTACAAACGCGCGCATGGCGAAAACCAGGAAGATGAAGAAGCCCGCGGCCAGGAAGGCCGTGCGGAAGGCTGCCCCTAAGAAGACCGTGAAGAAGTCGCCGAAGAAGTCCGTCAAGAAGGCGGCATCGAGGCGCCCGGCATCGGATGCCCTGTTGCTGCCCATCAAGGGGGCGACCGCTCGGGAGATTGGCACTGTAAGGCTTGAAGTCGTCTCCGCGGGCGCGGCCCGCGTGAAGCGCATGATTTATCCGCCGGGCTTCCGCTGGTCCACGGCCATGAAGCCAGTGGTCGGCACCGATCGCTGCATGCATGCGCATGTCGGCTTCCTGGCTAAGGGGGAGATTCACATCGAATACGCAGATGGCTGCGTCGTCGAATACAAGGCGCCGGAGGTGGTCGCCATCGATCCCGGCCACGACGGCTGGGTGGTCGGAAGAGAGCCAGTGGTGCTGATCGAGTTCGATTTTGAAGGCGAGACGATCAGCAAGTTGGGCATGCCCACCGAGCATCGTCACTAGCGGCGGCACCCTATATAATTCGCCGCATGAACCGCTCCCGTTATCTGGCCATGGCTGTCGCCATGGCCATTTCCGTTTCGGCATCCGCGCAGGCGCCGTCGTATCGCGCCCGCTTGTCGGTCGTGCCTCTCGACATCGCGATGCAGTCAAGGATCGCGGGATCGGGTACGGTGACCGCGACTTTGAAGGGCAGCACGCTGACGATCAATGGCACGTTTGCCGGGTTGAAGACGCCGGCAACCGCGGTGCGCGTCCATCGCAGCCCCAAGCCAGGCATGCGTGGCGGACCCATCGGCGACCTCACGGCGACGAGCGGCGTGACCGGGACGATCAGCGGATCGATCGAGCTGACGAAAGAGCAGGTGGACGATCTTGCGGCCGGACGCATTTACGTCCAGCTTCATAGCGAGAAGGCGCCGGATGGCAATTTGTGGGGATGGCTGTTCGTCGCCGAGGGGAAGAAATGAAACAACTGACCGCTCTTGTTTCCGTCGCGCTTGTCGGCGGCCTCACATTGACGATATCGGGCCAGGCGCCCGCGCAGCCGGCAGCAGCGGTGTTCACCGCCGCCCAGGCGCAGGCCGGGCAAGCGTCGTATCAGGCCAACTGCGCGAGTTGTCACCTCGCTGATCTCGCGGGACAAAACGAGGCGCCCCAACTGGCCGGCCCGAATTTTCGCAACACGTGGCGCACACGGACGACGCGCGATCTCGTGGAGCTGATGGCGGCGACGATGCCGCCAGGACGTCCGAGCCTGGCGGAAGCGGACTATGTGAACCTCGCGGCGTTCATCCTTCGCGCGAACGGCGCGCCGGCCGGCAACACCGCGTTGACCGCCACGACCGCTGTTGCGATTGGCACTGTCGCCACAGGTCAGCCACAGACAGCCACGGCTGCCGCAGCGCGTCCGGCCGCTGGCGGAGACGGCGACGGTGCCCCTCGTCCTGCCGCGGCGCAGGCTTCCCGCGGGCATTCCGTCCAGGGTGAAGTGAAGAACTACGTGCCCGTGACAGACGCGATGCTGCGGAATCCGCCGGCAGGCGACTGGTTGATGGCGCGCCGCAACTACCAGGCGTGGAGCTATAGCCCGCTCGAGGAAATCAACACCAAGAACGTGAAGGACCTGCGTCTTGCCTGGAGCTGGGCGATGAACGACCTCGGCTCTAACCAGCCGATGCCGCTCGTGCACAACGGTGTGATGTATCTCGGCAACACCGCCAACATGATGCAGGCGCTCGACGCCGCCACCGGCGATCTGATTTGGGAAAACCAGGTCGGGCCCAATTCAATCCGTGGGTTCGGCGCCGTGCGCAACATCGCGATCCATGGCACCAACGTGTTCATGGCGACGAACGACGGCCGCCTCGTGGCCTTCGATGCGCGCAACGGCAAGGTGGCGTGGGATACCGCGATTCAGCCGCCGCGCAGCGGCTTCACGAATTCCAGCGGCCCGATTGTCGCCAACGGCAAGGTGATCCAGGGGCTGCACGGCTGCGATCGATTCCGGTTGAACGAACGCTGCTTCATCAGCGCCTACGACCCTGCGACCGGCAAGCAGTTGTGGAAGTTCCACACCGTGGCGCGCACCGGCGAGCCGGGTGGCGACACCTGGGGCAGCGTCGCGGACGTGGCTCGCGCCGGCGGCGATACGTGGATTCCGGGCAGCTACGATCCCGAACTCGATCTCACGTACTGGGGCATCGCGCAGGCGAAGCCGTGGATGCCAGCCAGCCGCGGCAACAAGACCTCGGATGCGGCGCTTTACACGGCATCGACCGTGGCGTTGCGCGTCAGCGACGGCACGCTGGCATGGCACTACCAGCACGCGCCGGGCGAGTCGCTCGACCTCGACGAAGTGTTCGAGAAGGTGCTGATCGACATTGGACCCGAGCGCGACCTGTTTACTATCGGCAAGCCTGGCATCCTGTGGAAGCTCGATCGCCGCACCGGCAAGTTCCTCGGCCACAAGCCCACCGTGTTCCAGAACGTGTTTGAGAAGATCGACCCTGAGAAGGGCACGCCGACGTATCGCCAGGACATCATCGAACAGAAGCTCGATCAGTGGATCGCGGCCTGCCCGAGCACCGAGGGCGGACACAACTGGCAGGCGATGACGTATCACCCGCCGACACGCCAGTTGATCATTCCGCTCACGCAGTCGTGCATGGAGATGCAGCCGCTCAAGGTCGCCTTCGAGGAAGGCTCGGGCGGGGTCGGGGCCGGACGCCGCTTCTTCGAAATGCCGGGCAGCGACGGCAACATCGGCAAGCTGCTGGCGATCGACGTCACCAACATGAAGGAAATGTGGACGCGCGATCAGCGCGCGCCCTACCTCACCGCGGCGCTCAGCACCGCCGGCGGCGTCGTCTTTATTGGCGATCTCGATCGCTGGTTCCGCGCCCTTGACGTTAAGACGGGTGAAGAACTGTGGAAGGTGCGTCTCGAAACCTCGGTGCAGGGCTTCCCGGTCACGTTCACGGCGAACGGCAAGCAGTACGTCGCGGTGACGACGGGGAACGGCGGCGGATCACCGCGCCAGGTGCCGCGCACCATCGCGCCGGAGCTGAATCCCCCGGTCAACGGCCACACGCTCTACGTGTTCGAGTTGCCGAAGCGGTAACATGGACGCTTCATGCCGAAGCGTTTGCGCTACCAGGTCGCCTGCAGTCTCGACGGCTTCATTGCCGATCCAAAGGGCGGCTACGACTGGCTCGTGATGGATGAGGCGATCGACTTCGACGCCCTCTATCGCGAATTCGACACCGTCGTGATGGGCCGGAAGACGTTCACCGTGATGACGAAGCAAGGCGGCACCGGCGCCATGCCCGGCGTCGAGGTCGTGGTCTTCTCACGCACCCTGCCCGCTGCCGTTCGCGACGGCGTTCGCATTACACGCGACGCCCCCAGAAAAGTCATCACGGCCCTGAAGAAGAAACCCGGTCGGGACATCTGGCTGTTCGGCGGCGGCGAATTGTTTCATTCGATGCTGAAGGCGGGCCTCGTTGATACCGTCGAAGTCGCCGTCATGCCGGTGCTACTGGGCGACGGCATACCGCTCCTGCCACCCGGAGCGTCGACGAAGCTGGAGCTCGTTGATCAGAAGACGCTTCCGAGCGGCATCGTGGTGCTCGCGTATTCTGTGCCCGGAGGGACCGCGGCACCGCCCATCTCGTTCGTAAAAGCCGCGAGGACGACACGCGTGCGCAAGCCTGCCAAGACTCGAGAGCAGCGCGGTGCTGGCACACCTAAGGCAAATGGCAGGAAGCGCTCGCGCTGAGGCGGTGCGCTACCGCGGCCGCCGCTCGGGAGTTCGCTGGCCCTGGTGACACATGTAGCACTGTGTCCTTGGCATCCGCGACTGATCGAAGTACTTCGGGATCTCATCGAAGATCGGCAGCATCTTCGCGACCAATTGGTGCGCGGGTTTCGTCGGCGCTGAAAAGCTTCCCGGCTCGTGACAGTGTGAGCAATCGACGCCGAGTGACGCTGCATACACGCTCATCGTCAATGCCGCTTCGGGCGACGTGAACTCGCCGACGTGTTTATCGCGAACCGCCTGCCACGCGGCTGCCGGCAGTCGAGCGGGTCGTGCCTGGCCGCGATGACACGTCCAGCACGTGATCGGTTCCATATCCTTCAACGGGCCGTCGTTGATGCCATCGAGCATCCGCCGCATGCGTACTGCGAACGTGAATGCCGGTTTGGAAGTCTCGCTCCAGGCCCCGTCGACATGGCAGTGCGTGCAGGCCACGCCGAGAGCGGCGGACCAACCCTTCATGCGCTCACCGAGATCCTGTTGCGCACTCGCTGGTGCGGCGCCGCCCAGTAAGATTGTGATAGCCATGAAAGCGATCGGCACGACGGTCGAATTGTCGTGTATGGTTCGCCGATTGAGAAGCATCTTCTTTGTCACGGCACTCGTCACACTGCGTATCACCTGCCATCGCGGCAGCTCGACACCAACGCTGGCGAAACCGCAGTAGCCGCGCATCGGCGCAGCCAGAACGGAAATTGCAGGCATCCCGAGGGAGGACATCCCTGAATGCCTGAGTTTCATTCCGAACCCTACATTTACCTGCCCGCCGTCAGCCACAAGTCCGTACTTGTGGCCTGGGGTGCCTTCTATTTCCGCACCACGCGAAGCGGGAAGTGGAAGGTCGTGGATGACGATGAGCTGAAGTACGTGCATCCGCCGCGCAAGGACTCGATCGGCGCGCAGTCGGCGCCGTACGGGCCGGCGCGGGTCGAGGTCTACGATGCGGCCGGCAAGACCGTCGGGTGCGCGAAGACCCAGGTCGCCAATCACTGCTGGGTTTCTGGACTGCAGCCCGACACCGAATACACGTACAAGGTGTTCGTGAAGGAAGAGGAGTGGGCGAGCGGCGAACGCTGGGACTGGTCACCGGCAGAGAAAGCTCTCGTTCAATCGGGTGGCCGGTATGACAACCGGTTCCGCACCAATCCCGATCCTCTCGCACCAGCCTCGCGGCTGGCATTCGCGGTGATTGGGGACTTCGGCGTCGGCGTGCGCAAGCACGCGCCAAACCGCCGGCAGCTCCAGGTCGCGTACGCGCTTCGCACCATCGTCGATCAGGAGAATGTCCGGTTCATCCTCACGACCGGTGACAACATCTACGCGAACACTCGCGTACTCGGAGTCGCGATCGGCGGATCGGGCGATGAAGACGACGACTGGTTCTTCACCTACTTTCAGCCATATCGCTACGTGATCAACCGTGTGCCGGTGTACCCATCGATTGGCAATCACGACGCCGACGAGACCGAAGCGCACGACGATCGCGGGCAGGTCGAAGACAACTTCTACCTGCGCGAGCGCATCGGTTCGGAGGAGGCCGCGGGTCGTGCGTCGTTCGGGCCCGGGCTGTTCTACCGGTTCCGCTACGGGTCCGAGATCGAGTTCGTCTGCATCGACACCTCGAAGGAAAGTTTCTTCCGCAACTACCGGTTGTTCGAGTTTCCGAAGCACTGGGACTTCGTGGAGCAGTCGTTCCCGGCCGAGGGGCCGCATCCCGCGTGGCGCATTCCGTTTGCGCACCACCCGCTGTACAGCGCCGGGCCGTTGCATCACAACACGCGCGGCATGGAGAAGTTGCTCCCGCTGTTCGAGCGATCGGGTGTGCGCGTGATGTTTGCCGGTCACGAGCACAACTTCCAGCACTCCAGAACGCCGGCACTCGACCATTTCGTGACAGGCGCCGCGGGGAAGTATCGCCGCGCGACACCTGACGGCATGGCGGCGGCCGCGACCGAGACGTGGTCCAGCGAGTGCCACTTCCTGCTGGCGCACATCGAAGGACGCGCCATGACGGTGCGGGCGATCGGCGCCATCGACGATCCCGCGGACCCGCCGCTCGATATCGAACGCTTCGATAGAAGCGGCCGGCCGGTGACGGGAGCGATCCAGATCAACCTGGACTAAACTGCAGCGCGATGCGCACGCTGCTAATCACTCTCGTCCTTGCCGCTTCGTGTTCTCTGTCGTCCAGCGCTTCCTTTGACTCCGGTCAGGACAAGCAGGTGCCTCCGCCCTGGGCGTACACCGTGAATCCGCCGCCAACTCCGGGAGCGAAGCCGGCTCCGCCCGATCCTGCGCCGAAGCAGGTGCCGGGCAGCACCGTGTCTTTGACGATTGCGCAGACTCGCGACCCCTACAACCCGCCGGACTGGCACCCGTCCGCGCATCCGCCGATGCCGCCGTCCGTCGCGCATGGCCGGCCAAAGGAGCTGCGCGCATGCGGATTCTGCCACTTGGTGAACGGCCAGGGACGCCCTGAGAACGCGTCGCTCGCGGGTCTGCCCGCGGCTTACATCATTCAGCAGATGGCGGACTTCAAGAACGGCGATCGCAAGAGCGCTGAGCCGCGCATGGGGCCGCCAAACGCGATGATCCAGGATGCGAAGGCCGCGACCGACGAGGACATCAGGACCGCCGCCGCGTATTTCAGTTCGTTCCCGTTCACGAAGTGGATTCGCGTGGTCGAAGCGAAGGATGTGCCGAAGACACGTATTGCCGGATCGATGCACGTGCCGACCAATGACGGAACGGAGCCGCTCGGCGCCCGGATCATCGAGATGCCGGAAGATCTTGCGCGTACCGAACTTCGCGACGCCTCGTCTGGATTCGTGGCCTACGTGCCTCCAGGCAGCATCACCAAAGGCGAGTCGCTCGTGAAGACCGGCGGCAATGGCCGCACGGTCGCGTGCGGAACCTGCCACGGCAACGATCTGAAAGGACTCGGTCCAATTCCAGGGCTGGCGGGCCGTTCGCCGAGCTACACCGTGCGCCAGCTCTTCGACATGCAGCAAGGTGTCCGCAAGGGACCGTGGTCAGCGTTGATGAAGAGCGCGGTGGAGAAGCTGACTATCGACGAGATGATCGCCATCGCGGCGTACACGTCGTCTCGCGAACCCTAAGACCCCACCCGCACCCTGCTCGCCTGAATCACGAAGGAGAGCTCTCGCGGATCGCCGGGACGATCGGCGGATGGCGAGATCGTGTCGGCCGAGAGCGATAGCTGGTTGATGCCGGAGCGGGCCGTCGCTTCCGGTATCGACCACGTGCAGTCCGTCCAGGTGCCGGTCTTCAGCGGGCACGACGATAGTGGCATGCCATTGATCGACGCCTGAAGCACGGCGCCGCTGGCGCTTGCCGGCCGCACGCGAAGGCTCATTCGCAATGGCGCCACCCGCTCCATCCGCCACTGCATCGTTGATGCGCGTTCGGACCATCGGAATCGCTGCGTGCCGCCGCGCTCGGCCAGATGCCAGCCTGCCCCGAAGAACCCATCGCGATCGGCGGTGACTTCAAGCGCCCCGGTAGCGGGCAGTGCAGGGATGTCTGACTCACAAACGCGGACGGCCGTGATGTCGCCACCAGCCTGGAGCGTCGCCATCACTTTCTCCGGCGCGGACGGCATCGAGAACCTGAAGACCGAGCGGGTGGCCGGCGTCGGTGTGACGATCAGCGTCGAGCCCTCGATCGCGGCTTCGCCTCGACCTGCCGACACCCGGTGCCGCCAGTGTCGCGTGTCGCCGGCACCCTCGAGCGCGATGATGCCCTTGCCCCTGCCTTCGGTTGTGGCGAGCCAGATCCCATCGTCGAGGATGCGCGTGACATCCTGCGGCTGGCCGGGACGAAGCACTTCGCATGCTCGTTCGCCACGGAGCACGAACGGCGTCGGCGGCAACTGCACACCAGGTGTTTCGACGGCGTCGAAGGTCCAGTGGCCGAGCAGCTTGCCATCCGGTGTGAAGGCGGCGGCCGCGATCCCGCGGTCCGCAGCCACCGCGACGTCATCGCCCCACAGGATGCGCACCCCATCGTCATCCGCGCGAATGTTGAGCGCGCGTCCGTCCGGCGCGGGTTGATTGACCTCGACGCCGGCATCGTTCTGTTCGAAAGCCTGCGATGCTGGCGCACCGGCGACGCGCACCAGCACCGTGTAGTTTGCCGGCCGTTGCGAAACAGCCGATGGCGGCTGCCATTCGAAAGGCATGGCGCGTCCTGCAGCCGCGGCGACGAAGACCGTGCCCCGTGCCTGTTCTTCGAGCCAGGGCGCGAATGGCCGCCGAGCGATCGTCGTGGGTTCGAAGCGCAGGCCCTGCGCGTTCAACCAATGTGTGGCGCCCTCGAAGGCGTACACCTCCCGGCCTTCCGCGATCGCAGCCTTGACGTCGTTGACGTCGTTGTCGAGGACCTTCGGATTCGGATCCGGCTGCACTTCGCCGGAGTAGTGCATGTAGTTCACGAGCCGCGCGAGCCAGTAATTCTCAGCGACGATCGCGGAATTCATCGGCAGCCCGGCATACAGCGCGCGCACGCCCGGGCCTTCACCAGGGGTGCGAAGCGCCTCGATGCGCGGATGGTTGCCGATGTAATTCGTGACTGGAACGATCAGCGCGAGGGTGCTCGCTCCAGTAAGCGCAAACTGCTGGCCCGCCGGCCCGACCGCCCGCTGGCCTGCCTGCACCACCCACTGCAGTCCGAGTGCCGCAAGCGGCCACAACTGGACGCACACCGGCGTGATGAATCCGACCACGTCGCCCCACAGGTTGGCGATGAACGCGAGCGTGCCCGCTGCCGCTCCCGTGAGCAACATCACTTCGGGGTTGCGGCGCCGGATGCCGATGACGATGGCGATCGCCACCAGCAGGATCGGGATGGTGCCCATGTTCACGCGCAGGCCGTTGAGCAACATCGGCACTTCGATTGCGGCCACGGCGCTCTGCGCCTGGTAAAAGCGCGCCCACGACACATCGCGGGCGATGATCACGTCGAACACGCCCATGACGGTGGTGGCGCGTGCCTCGAGATAGGGCGCACCCTGCAACGTCCGGATCGCGATGAACGCGTATTGCAGCACGCCCATGATGCCGACCGCCGCCGCGGTGAGCGCGATGCGCGGCTTCAGCACGTCGCGGTTCTTGTAGACGCCGTAGGCGAGGGCCGCCGGAAGGATGCCGGCGATGGTGACGTGATTGCCGAACCCCATCGCCCACATCGCGCATGCGGCGTACAGCCTCCAGGGAGTGCCGGTTTGCGCGAAGGCGATGACCCAATACACGGCCAGTCCTGACAGCGCCGCGGCCAGCGTGTAGACCTCCGCGGTGATGCTGTTGCTCCAGACCGGATAGCTCGTCGCCGCCGCCAGCGCCGCCACGGCGGACAACAGCGGTTTGACGCCAAGCCGGCGCGCGGTGAGGAAGATGCAGAGGCACGACAGCGCGCCGCACACGGCCGAGAACAGGTTGATGCGGTACGCGAGCGTCCCGATTGGCAGCTGGCCGAACGCCCACGTGGACATCGCGTAGAACGGATAGCCAGGGGAGTGGGACGTTCCCAGGACCCGGCCGACGAACTGGAACTTGGGAGAATCCTCGGTGCCGCCGACGCCGGGGCGAAGCGTGACGATGAAGAACGCGAGCGTGGCGGCGGTGATGACCGCCGCCAGCACAAGGTCGCGCCTACTTACTGCCGGACTTTCGCTTTTCAAAATACGCTGCTCTGACGGCGTCCACGAAACGCTGATCGACCAAGCCCCGCGGCGTGCCGCCGAAGTTCAGCTTCTTGTCGGCGCGGAACTTGTCCACGGCGGCGATCGTTTCGTCGTCGTACGTCGCGAAGTCCCGCGTGTACGCGGCGGAGGCCTGCTTCGCTTCGGCGAGCGCCTTTTCGTACGCGGCGGGATTGGTCTTGCGCAGTTCCTGCATCTGGGGAGAGTTGGCGTTTGGCGGCGCGTCCGGGAACGCGGCGAGCGTTGGGCGCCAGTAGCCGAGGGAGTGGAGCATGCGCTTCAGCTCGACGACGTCATCGCCTTCGACCTTCGAGAAGGCGCGGTATCCGAGCCGGCGGGCGGTCGTGTAGTAGATGCGCTTCATCTCGCCGACCGGTTCGGCGTGTTCGCCGACTTCAATCGCGAGCGCGATGTGATCGCCGCCTCGTCCGGGATTGTTCGGATCGGCGATCTTGATCGCCGCCGACTGGAGGTTGCCCCATCGCGAGTCGCCGCCCTTCTGCTGGCCCGCTTCAAGCGCGAGAATCATCCGTTCGGCGAGCGGCATGCCGGTGCCTTCGGTCGCTTCGAACACCGTCGCGACGGCCTCGATCACTTCGGGGCCGACCATGATGTTCGCCTGCACCGTGTAGTTCCTGCCCTGCTTGCTGCCAGCCCAGAAGTTGTTGTTCTTGCCGGTGTGCGCCGCCGAGCGGCCCTGCATATCAATCATCGCGAGCTGGCGCGACTCACGCTGCGCGTCCGTGGACAGCAGTTGCGCGATCGCCGCCGCCGGCTCGGTGCCCTTGGCCATCAGGTCGAGCCCGCGTGGTCCGTAGGTCACTTCGGTCGACGCTTGCGTGCAGACCGCACCAACGCCGGCGCGCACGTGCGGCACCGCGCGGCCCACAAACGGCACGCGCGTGGTCACGCCGGCGCCGGACTGGCCGGTCGCCGGATCAATCGCGCACAGCGAGAACGTCGAGTAATACGGATTTCCCGCATCGTCCAGGGTCACGCCGTCAGCTGCCCTGAGCACCGTCGAAGGGGGCTGCTGTTGCGCCGACAGTGATGCAAAGGAGAGCAGGAGTGTCAACGAGCCGATAGCCAGCTTTTTCATCATCGAACCCAGAGCCCGCGGGTGATTGTCGGTGAACCGCATGTTTCGAACCAGTCGATGCCTTCGCAGACGAGATCGAACTTCAGGCCATACCTGCCGGGCGTCGGAGGCGCCGGCACTTCAATGCGAACCTGTGTCTCGCGGCCAGGGCCAAGATCCTCCGGCAGCCACGCGCGGGCGTAATCGCGTTCAATGACGACACCCTTGTCGTCGGTCAGTTGGGCGCCGAGGCGCACAACGCGGCGGCCGTCACCTTGTGAGCTGCTGGCGCGGAACGGCCGGCCCGACAGGTTCTTCACGTGCGCGGTCAGCGGCACGGTCTGCGCGGCGCGGACCATGAACGGCAAGTCCGGCAGCACGGTGTGCACGTTGATCTCCGCGCGCGGCGTCGCGCCAGGAATGGCGTTGCCAAGACCGCTGTTATCCCAGATCTCGTTGCGAATCCGCTCGTAGTCCGGCGCGGACGGCGAGAAACGCCGCGAAAACGAATCCTCGGGATGATCGGTAATCTCCCAGCACAGCCGGTCGACGCCCATCGCCTTTGCCATCTCCCGCGCGCGGCCCATCTCCTCGTCGGAGTCGTTCCACTTGAACAGGATGTAGCGCCAGTTGACGAACGGTGTGTGCTTGCCGCTCTTCGCGCGCTCGTCGAGCAGGGCGCGCATGTTAGCGATCGCCTTGTCGAAGTTGCCGCGCTGGCGGTACTTGACGTAGTTCTCCTGCGACGACCCGTCGATCGAGAACGTCACCTCGTCGATGCCGGATCGCGCCAGCTGCCGCACCTTCTCCTCGGTGAACGCGAGACCGTTGGTGCTGGTGTAGAGATAGACGTGCGGGAACTTCGCCTTGATGTACTCGCACATCTCGACGGCGCGCTTGTGCAGGAACGCTTCACCGTAATTGAAGAAGTCGATGCGGCCGAGCGTCGGACCGGCTTCGTCAATCACCTTGGTGAACAGGTCGAAGTCGAGCATTCCGGCCTGCCGCGTCCTGGTGATGCCGGTCTCGGGCGCGCAGATCGCCTGGTTGCACGAGATGTTACAGGCGGCGGTGCACTCGATGTAGAGGCGGCGCGGAATCGCGGCGACGTTCAGATCGCGCTGCGGGGGCATTTCGTCGGGGCCGATCGGCAGCTTGAGCGGGCAGTCGCCGCAGAAGCTCGAGCCACCCTGGTTCAGGTCGGCACGGAGCTGCGATGCGACCGGCCCGGTCCAGATGCCGGCAATCGACGTCGTTCGCGCATCGCCCAGCACGCGCTTGGCGTACGGATCGGCGCAGCCGCACACCATGCGGCCGTCGCACAGCATCACGCCGATTTCCCACGGCCACGAGCAGCGATAACGCGTTGCGAGATAGTTCAGTGACATTGCTCGGTGCTACTCGGTTCCCGGCTCCCGGCTGCCGGCACCCGGCTGCGACAGCTTCCGCAGGTAGGCTTCGAGCTTGTCGTTCTCGTACTTCACCTGGTTCAGGAAAATGCTCTCGGCCAGGTAGGCGCGGCGTTCCTCGTCGGTCAGCTGGTCGATCAGGAAGTTGATCTCGCGGTTCATGTCCTCGAAGGAGCGTTCCAGCTCCTTGCGGGCCGTGACCTCGTGGTACAGCGCCTCGAGCACGGCCAGCAAATCGCCGTCGAGCACGATCTCGGCGCCGGATGTGGTCTTGATGGTCCTCATGACAGGCAACCTCTCTGTGTCATCTGTGCCATCTGCGGCCTACGCCCCGAAGCTCTGAAGCGCCCCAGCCTCGTCCGGGAACATCTTGAGGAAGTTGTGCGCGCCGGTCATGGTCAGCATCGTTTCCACGCGCTTGTTGACGCCGGCCAGCCGCAGCTCGCCGCCCGCCGCGGTGGTCTGCCGGTAGATGTCCATCAGGCAGCCGATGGTCGCGGAGTCGACGTAGGTGACCTTCGAAAGATCGATCATCACCTTCTTGTCGCCGCCGGTGAGCAGCGACATCACGGCGCCCGAAAAGTCGGCGAGCAGCGGATACATCAGCCGCGTTTCCCCGACGCGAACGATGGCGATACCTTGCGCGCGATCTGTCGTGAGATTCATCACTCGGTCCCTTCTTCAGCTCGAATGCGTTGCACTTGCCGCGCCAGCTCGGTCCGGCCGCGATTGATGCGTGACTTGACCGTGCCTTCCGGCAGGTTCAGTTGGTCGGCGATCTCCTGGTAGGAGAGCTCCTGGATGTCGCGCTTGACGACCGCCTCGCGCAGCGTCGGCGGCAGTTCCGCCATCGCCTTGCGCAGCAGGTCCACGCGGTCGCGCTGCTCGAGCGCCTGGTAGGCGCTCTGGCCCGGCGCCGCGGGCGTCAGCTCGCCGGCATCCACGTCGCGATCGATCGTCTCGCGCTCCTTGCGGACGCTGCGGTAGTGGTCGATGCACAAGTTGCGGCTCACGCTCACCAGCCACGTCTGGAAGTTCGCGCGCCGGTCGAACGTGTGCAGCGACTTGAAGATCTTGAGGAAGATGTCCTGCGTCAGGTCCTCGGCCTCGTCATGACGGCCGGTGAACTTGTACGCGATGTTGAAGACCTTGCGCCGGTGCTGGCGGACGATGTCTTCCCATGCGGTCTGATCGCCGCCCAGACAGCGCTGGATCAGCGTATCAATTGCATCATTGGAAACCGACGAAGGGTCAGACATGTCGTAGTGAGCGGGAAGCGGTTCGTCCCCGACTCGAAATCATACCATCCCGCCTCTGGCGGGGAATTCACGAAGCGCGTCCGTCTGAACAGCGTGTTCATTGAGGAGGCCCCGTGATTCGAGTCCAAAATCCCGCCGTTTCGATCTGTGTGGCGGCGTTCTTGTCGTCAGTCATTCCCGTTCCGGCACATGCCCAGGACACCATTCGCGCGTGCGCGAATCCAGCCGGTCAGCTGCGGCTGATCAGCGCCACCCAGTCGTGCAAGTCACAGGAAACCCTCGTCACCTGGAGCGCGGCTGGGAGCCAGGGACCCACGGGTCCGCAGGGCCCTGCCGGGCCCGCCGGCCCCGCCGGCCCGCAAGGAGAACCAGGCTCCGACGCGGAAGGCGTCGTCGGCGGCAGCGATCATTCCGCCCCCGGCCCCGGAGGGGCACTGCTCGGCTCCACGCCGTTCCCGCTGTCGACCGAGAACCTCGCGACCGGGTTCTCCCGTTACATGGTCTGGGCGAACGTGGCGCTGGAGTTCAACTCCGGCAACCCGACGACGGGTACGACGTCCAGTCCGTCGAATGCCGGATGTTCGTTGACCTATACGGTTGCGGGACGCACGGGTACGTTCTTCGTCGACAGCCGTCCCGTGACCTTCCCCGTTTTCGCCTTCGGCCAGAACGACCGCATCGTGCGGATCCCGGTTGGCCTGACCGGGATCGTGGGCGTGGACCTGGATCCGCCCCTCGAGCCCACCGAGACCGTCGATGTCTTGCTGTCGTGCAACACACCCGGCTTTGTGCCGCCG
>DATMJU010000397.1:0-5920 GCA_035553795.1 Vicinamibacterales bacterium | reverse complement strand
CTTCTGCATCGAGCGAATCGTGTGCTTCTCGGTGATGTGAATCACCTCGTGACCGAGCACGCCGGCAAGCTCCGCCTCGTTCTTGATCAGCGCCAGCGCGCCGCGCGTGATGTGCACGTAGCCGCCCGGCGCCGCAAACGCGTTCACGCCGTCAGTGTCGAGGACGATAAACGTCCAGGGCAACGTTGGCCGGGTGCTGCCTTGCGCCAGCGCCAGGCCGACCAGGCTGACGTAGCGGTGCACCTTCGCATCCTGCACCACGCCATAGCGTTCGCGAATGCGCTCGCTCACCAGCTTGCCGAGCTCCTGCTCTTCGGCATCGGTCATCTGCAGATCGCGAACCTCTTGTGCCTTCTTCGCGATCCCAAGACCTTTGGTGAGGCCGCCCAGCTGGCGTGCCTCGATGTTCGGAATTCCCAGGGCCGCGATCGCGGCCAGTGTCATAGCGCAACGCATCATGGTGATTTGACCTCATAGATCGCGACGGGCTGACTCTTGCCCTTCACGATGACGTCGCCGAGGGGATGGATATCATACCGTCCTTTGAGCTCCCGGCGGGTGGCCTCGCTGATGATGATGCGCGTGCCGTAGTCCTTGTTCAACGACTCGAGCCGCGCCCCGAGGTTCACGGCGTCGCCGATGACGGTGTAGCTCATGATCGACTCCGAGCCGACATTTCCCGCGATCATTTCGCCGGTATTGATGCCAATTCCAATGTCGAGCTGGGGCTTGCCCTGGGCGGCCCATTCCACGTTCATTTCCTGCAGCGTACGGATCATGGCCAGGGCGGTCTGCACCGCGTGCTCCGCATGCTCCTCGTCGTCGAGCGGCGCGCTGTAGAGCGCCATGATCATGTCGCCGACGAACTTATCCACGGTGCCGCGGTGCGCGAAGACCACGGCGACCATGCGCGTGAACAATTGATTCAGCTGCCCGACCACGTCTTCGGGCGTGCCCTTCTCGGACATCGTCGTGAAGCCGCGGATGTCGGAGAACAGCACGGTCATGTGACGGCGCGAGCCGCCGAGCGCGGCGAGTGATGGATTGGCGACGAGCTGGTCGTAAACGTCCTTGGAGACGTAGCGCGAGAACAGCTTCTTGATCTGGCGCTTCTCGCGGCCCTCGACGAAGTACTTCCACGCGAGATCGCCGACGAAGGCGAGCACCAGCGCAATCAACGGCACCGCGACCGGGATCCACGTGCCCCGCGCGAAGATCCCCACTGACAGCCAGGCGAACAGCAGCGCGAAAACCGCTGCCGCGACGCCAGTCAGCCAGGCATTGAGAAAAGCGCCGGAGACGCCCACGACGGCCACCGCGGCGGTGACCAGCGCGACACCGACCCACGCCGGTGCGGGCACGATCGTGCGCGCCCCGGACAGCGCGTCGATCATGTTGGCGTGTACTTCTGGTCCGTTGATCTCGCCGCGCGGGAACGGCGTGGCGAAGGCTTCGTGCAGGCCCTCGGCGGTTGCGCCAACGATCACCGTGCGGCCCTTGAACAGTGCCGGATCGATCCCCGGCGCCTGGTTGGCCATAATCTGCTGCGCCGAATAGAACACGTCATAGAACGCGTACGACGTGAATGTCGGCTGACCGTTGTCATTTTCCGCGGGACCGCGCCACGGAATCATCTGCGCGCAGTATCCGCTGTCGTCGACGCGAGCGGAGAGTGCCGGACTGCCGCCGGCGGCGAGTACCGTCGCCAGCGAGAACGCGGCGACCTGGCGATCGCCAACCTGGACGATCGGCGGCAGGCGGCGCACGGTCCCGCCGGCATCGAACGGCAGCAGCGTATGGCCGATGGCGCGGGACGCCTGTGCCAGTGCCGGGAACGGCGGCGTCAGTCGCGGGCGAGGCTCCGCGCATCCGGCGTTCGGCAGCTGCACGTTAAGGCCCGGCGCGCTCAGGTCTTCCACGAGCGCGCGCGATGGATCGACAAGTTCCGCGCTGGCGGCCTCCGCAACGTGGATCACATTGCCGGCCTCGCGTGTGGACTCGACCAGCGCCGCGTCAGATTCTTCGCCGGTCCATTCCGAATCCTCCACCATGAACTTGCGCACGTCGCGCTCGGCAAACAGGACGTCGTAGCCGATCACCTTCGCTCCGGCAGCGGCGAGGTAATCGATCACCACGGCGTGTATCAGGCGCGGCCAGGGCCAGCGCCCGACCAGCGGCTCCATGCGGCGGATGCTCTCGTTATCGATCGCGATGAGGACGATGTCGCGCGACGGCTCCGTGGGCCGCGCGGTCGCGGCGACACGGAGGTCGTAGGTCTGCAGCTCGATGGTACGAGTGAAATCGAGGAGGCCAATCGCCAGGGCCAGCACGCCCGCCGCGATGGGAATGACCCTGTGCACGGCGACCATTATGGCGTGCGGCCGGCGCTAGTCCTTTCGATAGATGTCGATGAACAGCCGCTTCCCAGGTCCGGTGCCGTCGAGCTGCTGCGAAAACGACCCGACAAACGTGAACCCGGGGGGAACCGGCTTGCCACGCTCGATGAAGATCAGCGCGCCCGGGAACAAACCCTGACCGGCGGGACCCTGCGCACCTTGCGGACCTTCCGGACCACGCGGACCTTCGGGTCCCATTGGACCGGCCGGGCCAGCAGGACCCGCGGGACCGATCGGACCAGTTGGACCAGCTGGACCTTCCGGACCAATCGGCCCCGCGGGACCAGCCGGCCCTTCTGGTCCGGTCGGACCCATGGGACCCACGGGACCCATGGGACCCATCGGCCCCATTGGGCCTTCAGGACCCGGCGGGCCTTGCGGACCCACGGGAGGCTGCTGCTCCGTTGCGACAACATCGGTCGACACCGACCCGGCAGCGAGGTGCGAAAACAGCACGTGTGCCTGCGACAGGTGAATGACGCTGCCGCCGCTGGCGGCCGGCACGTCGATCGCAAACGAGATCGATCGCGCCTGACCGGGAGCGAGCGAACCGATGCTCCACGACAAGGTGCCGCCGGCCGAGCTCAGCGGAGGGACCGTCGCGCTGCCTGTGACGTAAACCGCACCCGCTGGAAGAACCTGCGACAGCCGCACGTTCTCCGCCGGCCGCGTCGCAGCGGCTGGATTCGACACATCGAGCGTGTACTGAATGCGATTGACCGTCACTTGCGCCGGGGCAGACAGACTCAGCGTGACGTCAGGCTGAACGATCACCGTGGCGCAATCCGACGCCAGCAGCGCATTAAGGAACAGGCGCACGCCGTTGGTTTGCGGGTTACTGGAGATCGGCAGACCGAGCGAGAAATCGTGACCCGCGAGGTACGTCACGCGTCCGCCCAGTGACGATCCATCCAGGCGGCCGCTGATCATCGACATGCGCTGGTTGGGCGGCGCGGTGCTGTTGCTGAACAGGCTCACCGCGCCAGGCTTGAACGTTGACCCGCCGTTGAGACCGATCGAATCGATCGCCCCGCTGTCCATCGCGAAGAGACCATGCATCTGCGACAGCGGATCTCCTGGATAGCTGCTGGTGACATTTGGTGCGGCACCGCCGTCATCCTGCAGACCAAGTGTCGTCAGGAAGGCCCCGGCCGGGGCGTTCTCGAACGCTTGAATCGCCTCGCACTGCATGAAGGCATGGTGCAACGGGCTCGCCGCCAGCCAACTCCGCGTCTCTCGTGCGACCTGATGAGTCAGTGAGGTTTCGTTGTAGTGCATGGACGCGAGGTAGCAGTAACGCGGCTGCCCGCCGTTCAAAAAGAGCGCGCCGTCATTCATCGCCGGCCCGCCGACGATCGACTGCTCCGTGAGGACGTCCGGCGACGCGTGCGACCATGCGCCGCCCACCGCATCGCGGATTCCCGCAGCATTGAGGTTGTTGAACGCCACCTGTTCGCCGCCGTCGATGGGAATCGCAATGCGCGGCGCCGCCACCAGCCTCCGCGAGACGTTCGCGGTGAACGAGCCGGACACAAGCCGGTGCACGACCGTTTCATCGCCCGGGACGTTCTGCCACTGTTCGATGATTGACAGCGCCGCCGGTGCATCGTCCGCGGCCACCACGAATGGTCCGCCCCGGTACGCACGTGAATTGCCGATTAGCGTGTTGTTCCTGACGCTCTCGAGCACGACGCCTGAAACGGTGAAGTCGACGCCGTCCGTCACCTTGAGCTCGTTGATCGTCCAGTGAACAGGAATGCCGGCGCGCAGGAGCTCGTAGACCAGTCCATAGGCCCGTAACATTCCACGGTCCTGCCCGTTCGGATCGATGTCCATTGGAACGATCAACGACCCTGCCGGGAACGTGATCGCATCCGCAGACGCGGACACGCCATTCAGGGAGACGAGGGCAAGGACGATGGCGAGGAGACGATGCCGGAGGCTGGAGATTCTTCTCATGCTGGGGGCCTCTACACTGGAGCGGTTGACGCTTTGATTCTAAGCCAGAGCTGGCAGAGGGCATGGGCGAAGCTCAGAGAATCCCTTGGGCTATGCTGCCGGGTGACGGAGACGTGCCGATGAAAGCGGATTCCTCGGTCACCAAATCGTCGATCCCGCTAGCGTTCGCGAACACTGGAATGCTCGCACCCACTCCTCACTCGATGCTCGGTGAATCTCAGGCTGTTTGAGCCAGCGTTTGCCGGTGCCGGCAACGTCGGTCCTTCGACTGGAATGAGATGGCTTGCCATAGGCAAGCGGAAGGCGCGTCGAATGGTACCGCTACGGGGATTCGAACCCCGGTATCCTGACTGAGAATCAGGTGTCCTGACCCCTAGACGATAGCGGCACTAGGGACTACGAACTTCCGATTATACCTAAAGGCTTCGGTGGTCCGAAACCTGAAATAATAAGCAGATGCGTTGGTTCGAACTTGCGGCAATGGCGGGACTTCTCGCGTTTGCACTCGCGTGCGGCGGGAATTCCACGGCGCCGGCCGCGGCCCCGGCCCGGCCGGCCGTCGACCCGGCCACCGCCGGGACCATCACCGCGATGGTGAAGTTCGAGGGCGAGGTCCCCGCCGCCGAGATGATCACGATCACCGGCGACCCGAAGTGCGTCAGCGAAAACGGCGGACCGCAGCGCGCGGAAGAGCGAATCGTGGTCGGCGACAACCAGGCGCTCCAGAACGTGTTCGTCTACATCAAGGACGGCCCCGCCAGCTTTGGTTTCCCAGTGCCGACAGAACCGGTGCTGCTCGATCAGGACAAGTGCCGCTACACGCCGCGCGTGGTCGGCGTGCGCGTCGGCCAGCCGCTGCAGATCCGCAACAGCGACCCGCTACTGCACAACGTGCGCGCGAACGGCGTCATCAACCAGGCCTTCAACAAGAGCACGCCGGTCGAAGGCGTCAGCTTCACGCACACCTTCGCCACCAGCGAGGTGATGGTGCCGTTCAAGTGCGACGTGCACGGGTGGATGAGCGCGTATGTCGGGGTCCTCGATCACCCATACTTCGGCACCACCGCCGCGGATGGAAAAGTGGTGCTCGGCAACCTCGCGCCCGGCACCTACACACTCGAGGCGTGGCACGAGTCATTGGGCACGCGCACGCAGCAGATCACCATCGGCGCCAGGGAATCCAAAGATGTCAGCATCACCTTCGCACGCTGAGCCACAGGAAGCACAGATGGCGCAGTTGGCCGAGGCGAGGTCGCCGTCAAGAGCCGGCGACTTCATCACGCTGACCAAGCCGCGCCTGAATTTTCTCGTCCTGCTGACAACGGCGGCGGCGTATTCGCTCGGCGCGGGTCCGGACTCGACGCTAGTGGATCTCGTGCACACGCTGGCCGGCACGTTCCTCGTAGCCGGTGGCGCGGCCGCGATCAACCAGGTGTGGGAACGGACCACCGATCGCCTGATGCGCCGCACGCAGCGGCGGCCGATGGCCGATGACCGCCTCTCGGTGGCGCAAGGACTGACGTTCGGCATCGCATTGACGATCGCCGGCGCGGGCGAGCTGGCCT
>DATMJU010000396.1:0-2540 GCA_035553795.1 Vicinamibacterales bacterium | reverse complement strand
GCGCGCGCCTGCCCTTCGACCGCCGGACTCGACACCAGCGCGAACGTCGCGGCAGCCACGGCGGCCACGACCGAAACCTGCACAACTGAAACCCAGCGCATACGCACCTCGGGGGCGGATTATATGCGCGCCGTGACCTTTTATGACGAACGCAGACGCGTCGAATCGATGTCGCAGCTAAATAAGCCCCCGGAGAGACGACGGTTTGACGCCATAGCCAGGCAGTACCCGGCTCATGACTCCGCGGTCGCCGCCCATGTGCTTCGTGATGACCTCCGAGAAGACGTCGCGGAAATCGGTCGTGATCGCCAGGTCGCGGCCTTCGAAGCGATCGTTGACGGCCAGGCCCGGCCATGGCCCGCAGACTTTGCCGCCCTTCACTGGACCGCCAATCAGCAGCATCGCGTTGCCGTGGCCATGATCGGTGCCGCGGCTGCCGTTCTCGGCGACGGCGCGTCCAAACTCGGACATCGTCAGGATCACGGTGTCGGACATCCTGTCGCCCAGGTCCTGCGCGAGCGCAGCGATGCCGCGCGAGAAATCATCGAGTCGATTGGCGATCTGTCCGGTCGCCGCGCCTTCGTTGACGTGGTGATCCCAGTTCGTGCTCTCCGCGAACGCGACCTCGAGGCCGACGTCGGACTTGGCAAGACGTGCGATCTCCTGCATGGCTTGCCCGAAGGGTGAGCGTGGATACGCCGCGCCGTTGGCCGGGCGATACGCGCCCGCGGTCGTCCGTGCCAACGTCTTCATCGCGTCGAACGCGCCACCCGCGGCGCCGCGAAGCGCGGTGTCCTGCTGCGCTGCCGCGTATAGCTCCTCGAACGACGTGCGCGCGCTCATGTCGGCCACCGTGAAGTCCTGGGTGTTGCCAATCGCGAGCGCCGGCGCCGCACCCTGCAACGCGCGCGGCATCTGCTTCGTCAGCGCAATGCCCCGCAGTGGGCTCGTGGAACGCCCGGACCCTTGGTCCCCGATCCCTGATCCCTGCAAGTATCGATTGAGCCATCCATCGCGTGTGCTCTTGACGCCCGGCGTGGCTGACTCCATGTAGTCCTGCGCGTCGAAGTGCGAGCGCGTAGTGTCGTGTGAGCCGGACGCATGAACGATCGCCAGCGACTGGTTGTCCCATAGCGGCTTGAGCGCCGACATGCGCGGATGGAGGCCGAAGAAGCCATCGAGGTTGATGGCGCCTTCCGCGGAGCCCGGCTTCGCGATCGCAATTGAAGGCCGCGCACGGTAGTACTCGCCGTCGCCAAACGGCACGACCATGTTGAGCCCGTCAACCGCGCCGCGTTGAAACACGACGACGAGCAGCTTGCGCCGGCTGGCTGCTTGCGCGGCAAGCGTCGTGACGAAGTGCGGCGCGAAGCCCAGCGACAGCAGCGCCATGCCTCCCTGCCGCAAGAACACGCGCCGGGACGCGCACTCCGGTTCGAGCACATGTTCGTGAGGTTTAAGAGAGTTGGCCATGGCTGCCTCAGGAATCGGTGGACCTGAATCGGTGGACTTAAATCGGTGGACCTAAATCGGTGGACCTAAGTCGGTGGCTACTGGCGCTGGAATTCTGGCGCGCCAATCTGCAGCGCGCGCGTCTGTTCTTCGGTCAGCGGCACGCGCACGCCGCGCACGTTGTTCTTCGAGAGGTCCACCGCGAAGTTCATGCGGTTGACCAGCGCGCCGGCTGAGACCCACGTCGCCGCGGTCTCTTCGTAGCCGGTGGGCGGCTGGCATAAGTAGAGCGGCATGCCCATGTCCCGCAGCGTGCGCGCCAATGGCACGGCGTTGCGAACCTCGGCCCCGGTGGCGCGAATCGCGCTGGCGACAAACTCCAGCGGCGTCTTCACCTTCGCCTTGCGCGCGTCAGCCGCCAGGAATTCGGGCGACGACAACAAAGTCTTCATGACCTCGCGAAGGTCGCCCTTTGAAGCCGCGAATCGCGAGGCGACGCGATCGATCAGCGCGGCCGAAGGCGTGTCGCTGACGAATCGGATCGCCAGCTTGGTTGCGATGTGCTTCGCCGTTGACGGGTGAGCGGCCACGATGTCGAGGACACGCTCGCCGTCACTCTCTCCGCCGCCCGCCTTGATGGTGTGCCCGAGCACGATCTTTTCTCCGCGATCGTGCCGGTTGGCCGCGAAGACGAACCCTGACCCCTGCCGCGGCTGCATCGTCCAGCCCGAGAACGCCCTGGCGACGCTGACGATGTCCTGCTGGGTGTAGCCGCCGTCCACGCCAAGGGTGTGCAGCTCGAGCAACTCGCGCGCGTAGTTCTCGTTGATGCCATTGGAACGCCGCCGCACGCCCGCACCCCGCACCTCCGCACTTGAGGACAGCCAGTTGTCCAGATAGAACAGCATCGCGGGATGCCTGGCCGTTGCGCCCAGCATCTCCCTGAATGTGCCGAGCACGTGCGGGCGAATCGCCTCGCGCTCGTACTCACCGACGTAGTTGCGCGTCGCGCCCTTGCCCGCGAACACGTTGAAGTGATTGAACCAGAAATCAACCAGCACCTCTTCGAGTTGGCGCTCGCTGTAGAT
>DATMJU010000395.1:0-6446 GCA_035553795.1 Vicinamibacterales bacterium | reverse complement strand
CACTCTCGTGGAGCTGCACCGCGTGGTGGATGACGCGATTGATTCGCTGATGCCCGCGGCGTCCGCCAAGGCCATTAACGTGGTTCGCGATCTCGACACCGACATCAAGGTGATCGGCGACCGCGATCGCCTGCAGCAGGTGGTCTGGAACCTGGTGTCGAACGCGCTGAAGTTCACGCCCAAGAACGGCCGGGTCCAGATCTCGCTCAAAGAAGTCGAGGGCGACGCGGAGATCGCGGTGGCGGATACCGGGATTGGCATCTCCGCGGAGTTCCTCCCGTTCGTGTTCGACCGGTTCCGCCAGGCCGACAGCTCGATGAGCAGGCGCCATAGCGGATTGGGCCTCGGCATGGCCATCGTGCGCCACCTCGTCGAGCTGCATGGCGGCACGGTCAGCGTGGCCAGCGGCGGCGAAGGGCAGGGCACGACGTTCCGGCTGCGGCTTTCCCGTCACCTGGGCGCGCCCCCCGAAGCGCCGGCCAAGTCGATTCGCAGCGCCCCGCAGGATCCAGGAGAGGTCGAACTCGAGCAGCTCACCGGGGTGCACATCCTGATCGTCGAGGACGACACGGACTCGCGCAACGTGCTGGCCGTGTTGCTGCAGCGCCTTGGTGCGCTGGTGGAAGCGGTCGCCTCGGCGAAGGAAGCGCTCGAGCGGGTGCAGATGCGGCGGCCCGACGTGCTGGTCAGCGATATCGGCATGCCGGATGAAGACGGCTATTCGCTGATCCGAAAAGTCCGGGAACTGGGTGGCGAGCGGAAGCTGCCGGCGATTGCCTTGACGGCCTACGCCCGGAAGCAGGACGCCGATTCAGCGATTCAGTCTGGCTACGACCGGCACCTGGCCAAGCCGGTGACGCCGGTGGACCTGGTCAAGGCGATCAAGAGCATTACTGGGATTCAGGCGCCGAGGGCGTAGACGACGATGTTCACGGCGAAGCGGGTGTTGTCGTCGCGCTGGAAGCGCTTGTTGCGCCAGTCGTAGTCCCACTCGCAGCCGTAGTCCTTGTTGGAGTAGAGCACGCCGATGCGGCCGCGCACCTGCACGGCGCGCAGGTAGTCGTGGACCAGGTCATCGCCCCAGCCATTCAGTTCGTGCGCCGTTTGCGGCGGGCCGTCCGGAAACTGGAAGAACGACTTGTAGAGGGCGTGATTGTTGGGGATCTTCTCGAGCGTTTTGGGCCCGGGGAAGGCGCGCTGCATCTCCTGCTCGAACGATGTCGCGTACAGCCCCGCGACGTCGTGATTGCAATCATCCGAAAAGAGAAAGCCGCCGCGATCGACGAAGGTCTTGAGCTGCGCGCGCTCGCGTTCATTGAAGCGCACCAGCTTGTGCCCGGTCATGAACAGGAACGGGAAGGCGAGCAGCTCCTCGGAGTCGGCGGTGATCACCACCTCCTCGGGGTACACGGTGATGTTGGTGTACTCGACGATCGAGTTCAGCACGTTCGCCGCGACCTTCGGGTTGTAGTCCCAGTCGCCCGAGTCATACCGCAGCCGCGCAAAAACGAACTCGCCCGAACGCGGCTTGCCGCGGACGGGTCGTGGGACCTGGTCGAGATTCACTGCTCCTAAAGATATCTGGTTCCGGACCCGTTGCGCCGTAGCTCGAGCAAAAGATCGAGTGAGAGCGGAGGCGAATGGCACGGTTTGTGGTTGTGCTTGGCGATATGGCTGAGGCTTCGTCCGCGGAAGAGAAAACAGTCGCCATTCCCGAAATGCCGACGCGGATTACCGCGACGCAGGTCATCGCGGCGGTCCTTGTGCTCGCCGCCTTCAGGAGCGCAGCAGGCGTCGTGACGCCGCTGCTGGTGGCGGTCCTCGCGGCCGTCGCCCTCGCGCCGCTGGTGCGGGCCCTCAGCCGGGCGATTCCCCGCTGGCTTGCATCCGCCGTCGTGGTTCTTGCGATCGCCGGCGCCTTCGCTGGCACGGCCTGGGTGCTGTCCGACGAGATCGCTTCGTTCAGCCAGCGACTGCCCTCGATCGTTCGCGAAGTCCGGGATCTGGTGCGATCGGCATCACCGCGCCAGAGCCTGGTTCGCCAGCTCCAGCAGGCCGTCACCGAGCTTGAACAGAGCACGGCGCCCGCCAAGCCGACCGACGCCACGCCGGTCACGGTCGTCGAAACCGTCGATGTGCAGCGGCAGATGATGGGATGGGCGCGAACGGCTGGCAGCTATCTGTCGGGAGCGATCCTGCTGCTGTTCCTCGTGTACTTCCTGCTGGCCTCCGGCGAACTGTTCAAGCACAAGTTCGTGAAGCTCAGCGGCGAACGGTTGTCGCAGAAGAAAGTTACCGTGCAGATGATCGACGAGATCATCACGCAGGTTGGCCGCTACGTGTTCTACCAGTTCTGGAGCGGCCTGCTGGTGGGGCTCGCGACGTGGGCGAGTTTTGCCGCCATCGGACTGCGCTACGCGGGCTTGTGGGGCGTGGCGGCGGGCGTGATGAACTGCATCCCGTACTTCGGACCGGCGGTGATCATGATTGCCTCGGCCGCAGCCGCGGCGCTGCAGTTCCGGGACGCGTCGATGGTCCTGCTGGTCGCCGGCGTATCGGTCATCATCACCTCGCTCGAAGGATTCCTGATCGCGCCGATCGCGCTCGGCAAGGCCGCGCGCGTGAACTCGGTTGCCGTCTTCGTGTCGGTGATGTTCTGGGGATGGATGTGGGGCACGCCGGGACTGCTGCTCGCGGTCCCGATCTTGATGATCACCAAGACCGTCGCCGATCACGTCGAGTCGCTATCAGGTCTCGCCGAGCTGCTCGACGAACGATAGCCGCGCCGCGCGCCCGCAATTGGGGCACGTGCATTGCAGCATCGTTCTCCCAGACACGAACACATGCAACTGGGAGATTCGCAAATGGCAGACACGTACTCAGTCTCGAACGCGTTGGAACGACTTCCGGCGCCACCCGATGCAAACGTCGGCGCTACCGAGCGTCTCGTAACCTTGCTCGCCGGCGCCGCGCTGTTGGGGTACGCATGGAAGACCAACGCCAAAGGCCTTGGTCTGGCGTCAGCCGGGCTGCTGTTGCGCGGCGCGACCGGCTACTGCCCAGGCTACGCAGCCATGGGCGTCAATCATGCCGATACGCGACAAGCCCTGGCCGGTGACCGCGGCGTCCACGTGCGCGAGTCGATCGTCATCAACGCGTCGGCCGAACAGCTGTATCGCTTCTGGAGGCAGCTCGATCGCCTGCCCGAAGTAATGCCGCACCTGTCGCGCGTCGAGCAGATCGACACCAAGCGATCGCGATGGACCGCGAAGGCGTTCGACGCGGTGCCCGTCAGTTGGGAAGCGGAGATCATCAATGAAGTGCCGTTCGACACCATTGGCTGGCAGACGCTGGCTGGTGAGGCGATCCAACACGCCGGTTCGGTGACATTCAAGCCGGCGCCGCACGGGACGGAGGTGCGCGTGCACCTGCAGTACGCGGCACCGGGCGGTAAGGCGGCGAGCTGGCTGGCCTGGATGGCCGGTCAGGATCCTGCGAAGCTCACGCGCGATGGCCTCCAGGCCCTCAAGCAGAACTTCGAAGGGCCACCGCCCGAGTCCGCGCGGCCGGTCACGTCACCGTCACCCGCACCGATTCATTAGGCGGCCTTCACACAGCCGCACGTTTCAACAACGAAGGAGCAACACGATGTCTTTACATACACTCCGCGACGCGCTCGTGGATGAGATCAGGGATCTGTATAACGCGGAAAAGCAGCTGACCAAGGCGTTGCCGAAGCTCGCCAAGGGCGCGACGAGTGACGAGCTCCGCAGCGCGTTTGAGTCGCATCTCGAGGAGACTGAAGGTCACGTGACCCGCCTCGAACGCGTATTCGAACTGCTCGACGAGAAGCCGCGCGGCAAGCATTGCGCCGGCATGGCCGGCATCATCGAAGAGGGCAGTGACATGCTCGAAGAGGATGCGGAAGACGCGGTCATGGATGCCTGCCTGATCGCTGCCGCACAACGCGCGGAGCATTACGAGATCACGGCTTACGGCACGGTGATCGCGTGGGCCGAGGCGCTCGAACTTGCGGACGTCGCGGAGATTCTCAACGAGACGTTGGCTGAAGAAAAGGCCTCGGACGAGAAGCTCACGGCGCTGGCGCTGTCCGGCATCAATGAGGCTGCAACGGCCGGTGAGTCGGAAGACGAAGAGGCTGATGACGACGACATGGAAGAGGAAAACGCGAAGAGCACTGGATCAGAACAGCCGGCGATGTCAGCGAAGGGCGCCAGCGGATCGCGTGCCACCCGCGCTCGTGGTGGACGCCGGTAGATCCGGTCGCCTATAACCCGTAACCCGTAACCCGTAACCTGGGAACCGGGAGTCGATCGAACCGTTCCCGGTTCCCGACTCCCGGTCCCCGTCGCTAAACAGAAGAGGGCAAGCGGTAGCGCTGGCCGTCGCGGCGGACCAGAAAGCCGGCCTGGACCAGGTCGCTCAGCAATTCTTCGGCGTGGGCGGGGCTCAACTGCCAGAGCCTCGCTGCCTGGGCAGTCGTCAGGCACATGCCTGGCATTTCACGGAACTCGGCACGCGCGCGGCGAGAGAGATCTTCACGGGTGGTATTGGTCGTGGCGGGGTTGGTCTGCATCGGGATTTCTCCGCCGCCGAGCATTGCATTTCGGATGCCACGGAAGGTTGACAAAAAGTCTACGGAATCGTGACTTCGTCAAAATTCATCGAGCGTGAGTCTCCAACAGCAGTCCAACGATCAGCATCCTGTTACCGATCGTGTTCCCGCGATTCCTCACTTGTCGGATTGTGCTCAAATTCATCCGTAGACCGCTGGCCCGGCGCTTGCTAGGTCAACAGCAGGGAGATAGTCATGTTGCAACGATGGTTGGTTTCAGTCACCGCGCTCTGCCTCAGCATTGGCGCAATCACGTCGGCGCAGGATCGCGCAACCGTTCAACTTCGCGACGGCTCCAGGTTCGAGGGCCGCATCGAGGAGATGACAACGAACGAGCTGTTCGTGCGCGTATCACTTCACGATCAACGGCGCGTGCCCATTAGCTCCGTAGCGCTCATCGATCGCGTCGGCGGCGGCACGGGCTTGCCCGACACCGAACTGCGAGAGGCCGCTGGCTCGCAGCACCTGCTGATGTTGCAGGGCGGCTCGAGCCTGAAGGGCCAGTTGGTGGCAATCCGCGGCGGGGAAGGCTCAGCCAATCCCAACGATCCGCGCACCTACGTGTTCCGCACGTCGGATGGGGCGCAGCGTTCGCTGACACCCGACCAGGTGTCGCGCATCTACTTCGGCACGTATCCGGGTGCCGGCCAGGCCGGAACCGCGCCTTCGACGGCGGCCAACGCCGGCGACCTTGCCGCGGGCAACTACGTGCCCGGCGCGATTCGCGTTCCGGCCACTGCCGGGTGGGTCACGACCGGCATGCGCGTGCGTCGTGGCGAATACATCTCGTTCGATGTGACCGGACAGGTGCAGTTGTCCGGCAACAGCGGCGACCGCGCCCATTCGGCGGGCGCGCCGCGCATGGCGCCTGGCTCGCCGCTTCCGTCCGTCAATGCCGGCGCGTTGATCGGCCGCGTCGGTAACGGCCAGCCCTTCGGAATCGGCGATCAGGCCAGCGTGCCAATGCCGTTCGATGGCGTGTTGTTCCTGGCCGTGAATGATGATGAGCGCGGCGACAACGCCGGCGAGTTCATCGTCTCGCTCGCGCGCCGCCGCTAGGTATGCGGATTGACGGGGAGGGGTTCCTGGCGAGCGATCGCTAGGAACCCTTCAACGTTCTCTTGAAGTCGAACTCGAGCTTCGGCTGGTCTTGCGTGCCCTGGACGGTAATTGCCAGCCGGGACCCCGCGCCACCTTTCCTGAACAGTGCATCGAACGGTTTGAGCACCCAGCTCTTGAAGCCGGTCTGCGTATTTGAGATCGATGCGTTCAGCAGGACGGCGCCGGATAGATCGACGGCCTTCGTCTTCAGCGAGTGGGTGCCGTCCAGGCGAATGGTGGCGCCGCGAACGGCAAACGCGAAATTGCGATAGACCGCGACACCCTTCTCGAGCGTGAACGTGGTCACCATCTTCGAGGCCACGTCGTTGATGGTTTCGTCTCCCGGCTTGCCGCGGCCGCGGCGGCTGAGCTCGTCGATCTTGTCCTGCACCGCGTCGTTGGTAAACGTGAGTCGGTCCGCGCGCACTGAACCCGCCAGGGAGAGGCGCTCGAGCACCGGTTGCCTGCCCTGCGGCAGATCCATCGCCGCGTCGATTGTCAGCACGCCATCTGCCACCGGCCGTCCCGCCTTGCTCACCAGCCGCAGCAGCTCGCTGAGGTCGGTTGCGGAGCTCTTCACGTTGACGATGATGCGTTTGCCCTTGATGCCCTTGGTGCCTTCCACGCGTCCGGTGGCAAGGAGCCGGGACTTGCTCATGATGATGTCGACGCGCTTGAGCTCGACATCGCCCTTGGTGCCGTCCACGAT
>DATMJU010000394.1:0-2160 GCA_035553795.1 Vicinamibacterales bacterium | reverse complement strand
GAATTGGTGCAACAGTTGCGCTGCCGTTTCTTGACGCCATGCTCCCGGCGCCCGAGCGCATACGTCATCAGGCTGCGGGTGAAGCTGACCATGACGACTTCCTTGTGGCGCATCAGGGCGTTGCGCAGACCGTCCGGCCCTTCGATCGCAGTGCCGTCGAACAACTGGCCCTTCGTATCGACCGTCATGCCGCCGTCGCGGATGCGCCACTTGCCGGTCGCATCGAAGTTCTCGAGCGCGAGGCCGAGTGGATCGATCACCTTGTGGCACGACGTACACTGCGGATTGCTGCGGTGCTGCTCCATGCGCTCACGCACCGACAGCGCGCGACCCGAGTCGGCGGTGCCCTTGGTTTCCTCCAGGGCAGGTACGTTTGGCGGAGGCGGTGGCGGCGGTGACCCGAGCAGCACTTCCATCACCCACTTGCCACGCTGCACCGGCGAGGTGCGTTCGGCGATCGACGTCAACGTCAGGATGCTGCCGTGCCCGAGGATGCCGCGCCGATCCGCGGGCAGCGTCACGCGCCGGAACTCGGAGCCGGTCACGTTCGGAATGCCGTAATGACGGGCCACGCGCTCGTTGGCGTAGGTGTAATCGGCGGTGAACAGATCGAGCACGCTGCGATCGTCTCGCACGAGACTGCTGAAGAACATCTCGGTCTCGGTCTTCAGCGCCAGCGACAGTGTCTGATCGGAATAGGGATAAAGGATCGGATCGGGCGTGACCTTCTCGAGATCCTGCAGCCGCAGCCACTGCGAGGCAAATCGCGTCCCGAGCGCGTCAGCGGCTGGCGACGCGAGCATCCGCCGCGCCTGCCGCCGCAACGCCAGCGGTGTTGACAGCGTGCCGGCAGCAGCAGCCTTCAGCAATTCCGCATCAGGCCCACGCCCCCACAGGAAGAACGACAACCGCGACGCCAACTCGTAATCACCAAGGCGATACGAGGCGTTGGTCAGCCGCGCCGGGGCCTCTTCAACGCGGAACAAGAACTGCGGGCTTGCCAGGATCGCTTCGAGCGCCTTCGTAATGCCGGCTTCGAAATTCCGCTCCTCGCGGCCGCGCTTGTAGAACGCCATCAATCGCGCGTGGTCCTTCTCGGCAACCGGCCGGCGGAACGCCTGCGTCGAGAGGCTGCGGACGATGTCGGATGCGCAGGTGAGCTCTTCGGGCTGCGTCAGCGGCCGGCACTGGAACACGCGGCGGCGGCTTGCCGTATCGCTGACGCCGGTGACGCGGTGCGGGCCAATCACGCTGAGGCTGCGCAGGTGCGGCAGTGTCGTAATGCCAGGCGCAATGCCGATCTCGGTATCGGCCATCGTGTGATCGATCGGCGCAATCAGGTCGTTGATCAGGCCATCGAAACGCTGGATGAACGCCGCGGTCAGGCGATGCGTTCCCGCCTTGACGTGAATCGGCGCCGTCTTCAGCGTCAAGCCGGTCTTCTCTTCGCTCATGCGCGGATCGATCTGGAAGATCGCCACTCGCGCACCGTCGAGGGACACTTCGATCTCCTCGCCGGGCCTGGTGTTGCCGAACAGGAACCCGAGCGGCTCGGCGAAGAAGTCCATGCTGAACACGTAGTCGCCGTCGGCCACGAACGTGTGATCGACCGAGATGCCGCCGCGCGTGCCTGGCGGCGCGCCATCGACGCGCGACATCTGCGACGCGGTCTTGGGCAGCTTGTAGGTTGCCTGGGACGGCGAGCCGGAGGGATCGCCGAGCGCCAGCGTCGCAATGCGGCTGGCGGCGCGGAGGTAGCCTTCCATCAAGGTCGGCGAGAACATCTGCACATCGGCGACGTTGTCGAAGCCGTCGCTGATGGTGTCGGCCGGCAGGAACGCGGTGACGTCGACATCCAGGTCGAGCAACGCGCGAATCTCTCGCGCGTACTCCGCCCGATTCAAGCGCTGAAACGGACGCCATCCCGGATTCGGGTCACTGAGCGCGATCGCATCCATGCGCGACTCGAGAGCACTGACCAGTTGTGTCAGTTGCTCCTGTGCAGGACGCCGCGCTCCGCTCGGCGGCATCATCCCGGCGCGCAACTTGTGAATCATCTTCTCGGTGAGGTCACGCTGCGCCGAGGCGCGGGTCACGTCCCACCCGGCGAGCGTCAGGTCACCGGCCTTGCCGCGATCGTTGTGACAGGTGGCGCAGTAC
>DATMJU010000393.1:0-5782 GCA_035553795.1 Vicinamibacterales bacterium | reverse complement strand
CTATTGGGGCGATGCGCTCGCGTTGATAGTGCTGCCGCCGCTGTTCCTGCATTTCACGCTGGTCTTCCCAGAGCGTCCGCACATCCCGGGCTACTCGGCGATGCTGGCGCGCTGGCTGCCGGCGCTGTATCTGCCGGGCTCGGTGCTTGCGTCGACGCGCGCCCTCGCGGTACTCCGGTCAGGCTTCGACCCCGAGTATTTCGTCCGCGTCATCTCGCTGCTGGATCGGCTGGAGTACGTCTACCTGGCGGTGTACTTCGCCGCCGGGTTGGCGATACTGCTGCGCGCCCTGTCGCGCGCGCGCTCGGTGACGGTGAAGCGCCAACTGCGCTGGATTGTCTGGGGCACCGCGCTCGGCACGCTGCCGTTTGCGCTCGGCTACGCGATTCCGTTCGCGCTCGGCGCCGACCCGTCGATCCCGATGGGTCTGAGCGCGATTCCATTGGGCTTCATTCCGCTCGCGTTTGCGTCCGCAATCATCCGCTACCGGCTGATGGACGTGGAGATCATCCTCAAGCGCCTGCTGATTTACACATCCGCGGTCGCGGCGATTGTCGCGATCTACGTTCTGATCCTCCGTGCATCCGGGGGTTACCTGAGCGTCGAGGGCGAGACGGATCACCGGTGGATCATCGCGTTCCTCGCGACAGTGGTCGTCATCCTGCTGGCCAAGCCGGTGAAGGACGGACTGCAGAAGGCGATCGACCGCGCGTTCTATCGCGATCGCTATGACTACCGCCGCGCGCTCGTCGGGTTCGCGCGCGAGCTGAACAGCGATCTCGATCTCAACCGCCTCTCCGATCGCCTGGTGACGCGCGTCCGCGAAACCATCGAGCTGGATCGCATGGCCTTCCTGCTTGCGACCGACGCCGGTGACTTCGAGCCGCTCAGCCACGAAGGCTTCGACCAGGCGCCGCCGAAGCTGGCCGGCGTATCGGGCATCGGGTCACGGCTCCACAGCGCGCATACCGTTCGCCTCGACGACCCGTTGGCAGCCACGCGCTTCACGGCTGAAGAGATCGAATTCTGGCGCGACAACGGGCTGTATTACTTCGTGCCGTGCGTCGCCAAGGACGCGGCAATCGCGGTGCTCGCGCTCGGCCGCCGCGCCAGCGGTGAGCCGCTGAGCACGGAGGACACCGCGCTGGTGACGGCGGTGGCCGCGCAGGCCGCGAGCGCGATCGAAAACGGCCGCCTCTATCGGCAGCTGCACCTCAAGGCGTCTGAACTCGACCGCCTGCACGCCTTCAACGAGAACATTCTCGAATCGCTCGACGACGGCCTCCTCGTGATCGGACCGAACGATCAGGTGATCCGCTGGAACGCGTCACTCGAGCGCCTGTACGGCATCACGCGAACCTCCGTGCTCGGCAAGACGATCGATCGCCTGTTCGACCCGGACGTGACCGAATTGCTTGCCGCGGTCCGGGCGGATCATCCCGACGGGCACACCGTGTTCCGGGTGCCGCTGGCCGCCCGTGGCTCGCTGGCGGGCCAGCGACTGCTTGTCAACCTCACCACGGTTCCGCTGCAGAGCGTTGCAGGGGGATCGACCGCCGGCACGATCGTCATTCTCGAGGACATCACCGAGCGATCGCAGATGGAAGAGCAACTGCGCATCTCGGAGAAGATGGCATCGCTCGGCTTGCTGGCCGCCGGCGTTGCGCACGAGGTCAACACGCCGCTGACCGGCATCTCCAGCTACACGCAGATGCTGCTCGAGAACGCCGACCCGGCCGATCCGCGCACGCCGCTGCTCGAGAAGATCGAGAAACAAACCTTCCGCGCCGCGCGCATCGTCAACGGCCTGCTCAACCTCTCGCGTCCCAACGCCGCGGAACAATCCGAGCGCACTGTCGTCGATCTCAATCAGGTGATTGGCGACGTGCTGTCGCTGCTCGAGCACCAGTTCGAGAAGGGCAGCGTGAAGATTCGTCGCGAGCTGCACGCCGAGCCGATTAACGTGATGGGGTTCGAGTTCAAGCTGCAGCAGGTGTTCCTGAACCTGTTCCTCAACGCGCGCGACGCGATGACCAGCGGCGGATGGCTGACGATTGCCACGCGGCTCGACGGTAACGAAGTGGTGGCGGAAGTCTCGGACACGGGCAACGGCATTTCGCCTGAGCATCTCGCCAGGATTTACGACCCGTTCTTCACCACGAAACCGATGGGCCAGGGCACGGGCCTGGGCCTGTCGATCACCTACGGCATCGTGCGCGAACACGAGGCGACGATTCAGTGTGAGAGCACGCCGGGCAAGGGCACGCGATTTGAACTCCGTTTTGCCAGTCCTGAACGAAGTGTCACGGACGACATGGCTCGGCGCGTGGCCGCCGGCGAGAACCTGGGTGTGTAATGCGTAAGAACAACGCGGCAGTACTCGTCATCGACGACGAAGAAGTGATGCGGGACATCCTCGGGACTCTGTTGGAGCGCGAGGGTTACCAGGTGCGCCTGGCCGCGTCCGGACAGGAAGGCCTCGACCTGGCCCGCTCCATGCCCTTCGACGCGGTGATCACCGACGTGATGATGCCGGGCATCGACGGCCTGCACGTCCTCGATGAACTCAAGAAACACGACGACGACCTCCCGGTGCTGATGGTGACGGCGTACGCGTCGATGGAGAGCGCGATCGCGGCGATGAAGCGCGGCGCGTTTGACTACATCACCAAGCCGTTCAAGAACGACGAAGTGCTGGTGGTGCTGCAGAATGCCATCGAGCGGCGGCAACTGGTGCAGGAGAACGTCGCGCTCCGCCAGAACCTGCAGGCGCGGTACCACAAGTTCTCCGGGATCATCGGCAAGAGCAGCCGGATGAAGTCGGTCTTCGATCTGATCATCCAGGCGGCGCCGAGCCGCAGCACCATACTCATCACCGGCGAGAGCGGTACAGGCAAGGAGCTGGTCGCGCGCGCGATCCACAGCAATTCCGCGCGCAGCGACAAGTCGTTCGTGGCCGTGAACTCAGGCAACCTGCCACCCGACCTGCTGGAGTCCACGCTGTTCGGTCACGTGAAAGGCGCGTTCACCGGCGCCGTGTATCCGAAGAAGGGCATGTTCGACCTTGCCGACAAGGGCAGCATCTTCTTCGACGAGATCGGCAACATCCCGATGGAGACGCAGGCCAAGCTGCTGCGCGTGATGCAGGAGCGCGAGTTCATGCGCCTTGGCGGGATGGAGACGATCAAGGTCGATGTCCGCATCATCGCGGCCACCAACGTTGACCTGAAGACGGAGATGGAAGAGGGGCGCTTCCGCGAAGACCTGTTCTATCGCCTGAACGTCGTCAACCTGTCGCTGCCGGCGCTGCGTGAGCGGCGTGATGACGTGCCGTTGCTGGTGCAGCACTTCCTCGAGAAGTACAGCGAGGAGAACGAACGCCGCAACATCGAGATTGCGCCCGAGGCCCTCGACCTGCTGATGGAGTACGACTGGCCAGGCAACGTGCGCGAGCTGGAGAACGTCATCGAGCGCGCGGTTGTGCTGTGCACGGGCACGCGCATCGGCACCGAACTGATCCCCGAGCACGTGCGCAGGAATCCGGCGTTCCAGATTCCCCACGTCGTGATGCCGGCTGATGGCATCTCGCTGAAGGACGTCACGGTGGCCTACGAGCGGCAGTGGATTGAATCGGCGCTCGAAGCGGCCGGCGGCGTCCAGAAGCGGGCCGCCGAGCTGCTGCGCATCAAGCCGACGACCCTGAACGAAATGATCAAGCGCTACGACATCCGTCCGCGGCGCAAGAAGGCGTCGGCGGGCGCCACCGAGCCAGAGCCGAACAACAGCGAAAACGGCGACGAGCTCGAGCCGGTCGAGATCGACTAGTCCTTATCGCGCGGATTGCAGGACGATCCGCACCTCGAGGCCGCGCGGCGAGCGCAGGTGACAACTTACCGAGCCGCCGCAGGCTTCGATCGCGCTCCTGACAATCGCCAGGCCAAGCCCGACGCCCCCGGTCCTCCGGTTGCGTGCCTCATCCTCGCGGTAAAACGGCTCGAACAGCCGCTGCAGGGACTCTGGCGCCACGCCGGGCCCTTGATCCGCGATCGACACCACCACCTGCCCACGATCTTCCGTCGCGTTGATGTGAATGGGGCCCGCGGCGCCGGCGTAGGTGGCCGCGTTGCGCACGACGTTCGATAGCGCGCGTTCGAGCAAGCCCGGATCGGCATTGACGATCGTGCGCGCGTCGATCGTCGAGGTAATCGTCGCGCCGTTGCCGTCCTTCACGATCACTCGCTCAACCAGCGGCAACAGCGGCACGGCCTCGAGCAGGCGCCCGCGCTCGCGCAGCTCCGCGCGCGCGTATTGCAGCAGTTCATCGGTCAGCTTTCGCAGCGCCTCGACATCCTCTTTGAGATCGCCGACGTAGGCCCGTTCCGGATCGGCGACCTTGTTCTCGAGGATCTCGAGGGCGATCTGCATGCGGCCGATCGGCGACCGCAGCTCGTGAGCCGTGTCTCCGAGAAAGCGTTTCTGCCCGGAGACCATGACGCCGAGTCGCCCGGCCATTTGTTCGATCGACGCGGACAGCCGGCCGATCTCATCCGACCGGGAGACGCCGATGCGCGTGTCGAACTTGCCCTGCGCGATCTCGCTCGTGGCATGCTCCATCCGGCCTAGGCTTCGCGTGATCGAGCGAAGCACCGGCCACCAGCAAAGCACCGTCACGGAAAGGCCGAGCAGCACCCACAGCAGCGTGCGCAGCGGAAACAGCAGCGGATCGGTGAAGAAGCCGTACGGGATGACCAGCAGGCTTCCCGGCGTGATGTCTGTCGCCCCGGCGAAGCGGATCGGCAGACGCAGCACGATCCAGAAGCGTGGCCCCGTGGCCACTGGAATGAGATGAGCTGGGGTCTGCGGCATCCGCAGACCAGTGCGCGGGTCCGGCGGACCGACTGGAGGTATCGGCCGGGAATGCGGTGCGGGCGGAGCGCCGCCAAACGGAGCGAACCTTGGCTCGCGGGCCTGCGGGCCTTGCGACGGCGGCCCCGAGAGCGCCTGGAGAACCCCTTGCGGAATCGTCAGTGATTCGCCGGCGACACGCGTGCCGTCGTTGCGTACGAGCATGAAGCGCGTCCGGTACTCGACCGCGTACCGCTGCAGGATTCCGTCGGCGTCTTCCGGTGTCGCCCGCTCGAGGTCGAGGGCAATGCGTCGAGCCACATCCTGCAGGCGCGACTCGGCGGACTGCATCACGGCCTGCGGCACGCTCCGCGGGACGCGGACACCGGAAGCGGCGAGTCCGATCGCGACCAGCACCGCCAGGTTCAACCCAGCCAGCAGCAGGATGCGCGCGCCGAGAGAGCGGCGCAGGCGGGCGATCACGGCGCGTCTCCGGTACGGGACGGTCGCAGCATCCGATAGCCGATGCCGCGGATGGTCTCGATCCACCGTGGCGCCTTGGGATCGTCACCCAGCTTCTTGCGAAGCGATGACACGTGCACGTCAATCGAGCGATCGAACGCCTCGAAGTCGCGATCCGCGGCGGCGAGCAACAGCTGTTCGCGGGATCGCACGCGCCCCGGCGCTTCAGCGAGCGCGAGCAACAGGTCAAACTCCACTTTGGTGAGCGCCAGCGGGGCGGCGTCGAGCGTTGCCGTCCGCGCCGCCGCATCCATCCACAACGGGCCCACCGAGATGGGCGCGGCCTTCGAGTCCTGCCGGGCCGCTGTCGTGATCGCCGATCGCCGCAGCACCGAACGCAGCCGGGCCAGGAGCTCGCGGGTCGAGAACGTCTTTGGCAAATAGTCGTCCGCGCCAATCTCGAGACCGGCAATGC
>DATMJU010000392.1:0-4831 GCA_035553795.1 Vicinamibacterales bacterium | reverse complement strand
ATTCTGGGCCGCGGTCTTCGCCTCGCTGCTCGGCGTTTGGCAAAGCGTCCCTTATCTCTACGCCGACCTCTACGGCATCGTGACGAAGATGTCGGCGGAACAGCGGCAGGAAGCGGTCAAGGTCACCAGCAAGCCTTACCGGCTCGCGCTGCTGTTCATCACGCTGGTGCCGCTGCCATTCGCATTCACCGGCCAGCCAATCCAGGTCGTGATCATCTACACGGTCGTCAGCAGCCTGTTCGTCCCGTTCGTTGCCGCGACGATGTTGTATCTGAACAACCGCGTGAAGTGGACGGAACCGGTGCCTCACAACTCGGTCATCACGAACCTGTTGCTCGTGGGAATTCTGGTTCTCTTCGCAGTGGTGGGTTACCAGGAAGTGGCCGCGCGATTCTGACAGGCCAATCGGCCTACGCAAACGGCTTGTCGATCGACGGGCTTGGCTGCGAGAAGTAGGTGGCGCCGGTTTCCGTCACGTAGAGGCAGTCTTCGAGGCGGATGCCGAACTCGCCGTAGATGGCGATCATCGGCTCGTTGCTGAAGCACATGCCGGGCGCGAGCGGGGTCTTGTTGCCGCGCACGAAGTTGGTCCACTCGTGGCCGTCGAGGCCGATGCCGTGGCCGGTGCGGTGGGGGAGGCCGGGCACCTTGTAGTCGGGGCCGAAGCCCGCGTCGGTGATCACCTTGCGCGCGGCGGCGTCCACGGCTTCGCACGGCGTGCCGGGCTTGATCACCGCGAAGGCCGCAGCCTGCGCCTTCTTCTCGAGATTCCAGATCTCCGTCTGTCGCGCCGAGGCTTTGCCGAACACCGTGGTGCGGGTGATGTCCGACTGGTAGCCGTCGACCGTGCAGCCGCCGTCCACCTGGATGACGTCGCCTTCCTTGAGCTTCTGCGGCTCGATGCTGCCATGCGGGAACGCGGTGTACTCACCAAAGCTGACGCCGGCGCTGCCGGTGACGCCGAGCGCGCGATGCGCGGCCGCGATGTTGGCGCGCAGTTCGTCCTGCGTCATCCCTTCCTTGAAGGTCGCAAACGCGGCCCGGAACGCTTCAATCGTGATGTCGTTGGCCTTCTGCATCAGCGCCAGCTCGTGCGCGTCCTTGATCATGCGGCAGCCCGCGGTCACCGGATCGGCCGACACGAAGTCGGTCGCCGGCGATTCCTTGCGAACGCCGTCGTAGATGAAGAACCGCAGCCGCTCTTCGGCGCCGACGCGGCCCGAGGCGGCGCCGCGATCGCGCAGGATACCGGCGATCTGGCGGTAGGGGCTTTCGTCTTCCTGCCACACCCGCACTTCGGCGGTCTTCGACACCAGCTCGCGGGCACGTTCTTCTTCGAAGGCGGGGCTGACCCAGGCCAGCTCGCCCTTCTGCGGAATCACGCACACGAACGGACGCTCGCTCAGACCCCAGCGCACGCCCGTGAAATAGAACATGCTCGAGCCGCCCTCGAGGAGGATGGCCGCGATCTTGTTCTGCGCCATCAGCTGCTGCGCCTTGGCGACGCGCGCCGCTCGCTCGGCCGGCGTGATCGGCTTGACGTCCGCCGTCATCGGCTTGAGCGCCGCGATGGCGGGATGCGGGCCGGCGGCCATGGCCGGCGCCGGCGCCTGGGCTTGCGCGGTCTCTGGTGAGTTGGCGCATGCTGACAATCCCGCGCCCAAGCCTGCCGCCGTGCCCGTCTGTATGAACGTCCGTCGATCCATCACGCCCTCTTTCGAATAGGACGGACGCGCGGCCCGCCTGCGGTTTCCCAATTGAAGCTGCGGATCGCGCCGATCGACTCGCGCGCCGGTTCGGTCAGCGCGACCTCGCGCAGCATTAACGTCCGTGCTTGATGAACGTGCCGTTTTGCAGTTCAGAGTATGCCTGTTGAATCTCCGCGCGCGTGTTCATCACGATCGGGCCATACCAGGCGACCGGCTCTTCGAGCGGACGGCCGGAGATCAACAGGAAGCGGATTCCTTCATCTCCCGCGGTGACGGTGATTTCGTCGCCGCTGTCGAACAGCACGAGCGAGCGATTGCCCAGCATCGACGGCGTGGGATCGTCCGACACGCCGACCAGCTCGGTCTGCACCGGCAGCGGCTTCGAGGCGTCACGGAACATGCCGGAGCCCGCGAAGACATACGCGAAGGCATGCCGCGAGGCTTCGACCGGAATCCGCTTGGTGCGATTGGGCGGCACCGAGATGTCCACGTAACGGGGATCGGCCGCGACACCTTCCACCGGCCCGCGCTTGCCCCAGAAGTCTCCGACCACGATCCGCGCCCGCGTCCCATCGTCATCCGTCACTTCCGGGATGTCCTTTGCGAGGATGTCCTGGTAGCGGGGATCGGTCATCTTCAACGACTTGGGCAGGTTGGCCCAGAGCTGGAAGCCGTGCATCCGGCCCTGCGCATCGCCCTTCGGCATTTCCTGGTGCATGATGCCGCTGCCTGCCGTCATCCACTGCACGTCGCCGGCGCCGAGCGATCCGCGATTGCCGAGGCTGTCGCCGTGGTCGACCGTGCCCGCCAGCACGTAAGTGATGGTCTCGATGCCGCGATGCGGATGCCACGGGAAGCCGGCGAGGTAATCGTCGGGGCGTTCGTTGCGGAAATCATCGAACAGCAGGAACGGATCGAATTCGTTGGTGGCGCCGAACCCGAAGCCGCGGTGCAGCTTGACGCCCGCGCCTTCCATGGTTGGAGTTGCACTGATGACTTCTTTAACAGGCCGCAATGACATGGCGAATCTCCGCAAAGTATAGGCCCGCGTGTGAGGCGTTTGTTATTGATTGTCCTTATGAGGGCATTGAAGGCGGTGCCTTCGGTGGCCCTGGAGACTGGCGCCTTCTATGGCCGCGGCAGGCGCGCGGTCCACTCGGACGGGATGTCCACGAACGTCCCGTCTAGGTCTTTGATGGCGGCGGCACCCAGGAGTTTCATCGTGCGGATGACGTCCGTCCGGAGGATCTGCAGCGCCCGTTCGACACCCTCGTATCCGCCGGCGCCCAGTCCGTAGGCGTAGGCGCGCCCGATCAGCACCGCCCGCGCGCCCATGCAGAGCGCCTTGACGATGTCGCTGCCGCGCCGGATGCCGCCATCGAGAAGGATCTCTGTCTGGCCGTTGACGGCCTGCACCACCTCTGGAAGCACGCGGATGGTCGGCGCCACGCCATCGAGCTGCCGCGCGCCGTGATTCGACACCACGATCGCCGCCGCCCCTTCCGCAACCGCATGCCGTGCATCGTCCGCGGTATGCACGCCTTTGGCGACGATCGGTCCGCCCCAGGCTTCGCGGATCCACTTGAAGTCCTGCCATGACGTCATCGATGCCTCGAGCGCTGCGCCCACATCCGTGTATCCCATCGGCTCGCCGTTGATGACGATGTTCGGGAAGCTCATGAGGCCGCCGTCGCCAAAGAAGCCGCGCAGCCAGCGTGGCTTGACGAGCATCTGGCCGAGATGCGGGATGGAGGAGAGATCGCGCGCGAGCAGCTCCTTCACGCCATTCCTTGGATCGCGTTCGCGCATGCCGGCGACCGGGGTGTCGATCGTGACGACGAGCGCCTTGTAGCCGGCCTTCTTCGCGCGATCGATCGCGGCCAGCGCGACGTCGCGGCCGCCGCACTGGTAAAGCTGGTACCACGCGTTGCCGCTGGTGGCTTCCTTCACGTCTTCCATGCGGCAGCCGGACAGGGTCGACAGCGTGTAGATCGTGCCGGCGTCCCCGGCGGCCTCGGCCGCCACCTCTTCGCCGCGCGGATAGAACATGCGGCTGCTGCCCACCGGGGCGAGGATGAGCGGCAGGTCGATCGGCAGGCTCAGCACCGTGGTCTTGAGGTCGCATTGCGGCGTGGCGACCGCTGAGCGTGGGCGGAACATCACGTCCTCGAACGCGCGCGTGTTCTCCCGTAGCGTCCACTCACGTTCCGCCCCGCCGTCGATGTAGTCGAATGCCATCCGCGGCAAGCGGCGTTGCGCCATGAGCCTGAGGTCGGCGATGTTGACGGCTTTCGAGACGGCGGACATGTGCCGCGGATTGTATTACAGCGTTGAGATCCACCGATTAGACACCGATTACGTTGGTGCCGAATTCGCGGAGATGTGACCCGCGGCGGCCTTCGGCCGCGCGATGTGGCGAGAGGCGGATTCAAGAGAGGCGTGCGGTTCAGGCCCTCTCTTGAATCCGTCTCTCACCGCATCGCCTGGCGCCGGGCAAAGCCCGGCGTCGCGGGTCCACCAGAATCGGTGTTTAATCTGTGGACTATGCATTTAAGGCTGAAGCTCGTTGCCGTTCTGCTGCTCAGTGCCTCGATATCGGCGGCCCCGTCGCAAGACGTGCTGCGCGTCCGTGAATGGCGGGCCAAGAACGAGCGGCAGATCGTCGCCGAGCTGATCCAGCTCGTTTCGCTGCCCAACATCGCCTCGAACAAGGCCGACATCGTCAAGAACGCCGATCTGTTGACGGCGATGTTCCAGAAGCGCGGCTTCACGGTGAGGCGAATCGAGACGCCCGGGTCGCCGATCGTCTTTGCCGAGCGGATCGCGCCGAGCCCGCGCGGAGCACTGACGTTCTACTTTCACTACGACGGCCAGCCGACCGAGGCGAAGGACTGGACGATCGGCCAGCCCTGGGGGCCGGTGGCGATGCACGGCACGACGCGGGTCGATATCGCGACCGTGCCGGCGATCGATCCGGAGACGCGGATCTACGCCCGCGCCGTGGCCGACGACAAGGGACCGATCATCGCCTTCCTGGCGGCGATGGATGGCCTGATCGCGTCAAAGTCGACGCTGCCGTGGACGCTGCGCGTCGTGCTCGATGGGGAAGAGGAAGCAGGATC
>DATMJU010000391.1:0-13410 GCA_035553795.1 Vicinamibacterales bacterium | reverse complement strand
CGCGAATCTCGGTGCGCAGTTGCTGTTCAAGCGACACCAACGCGGCTTTCCACTGTTCGTCTGACGCGACCACCGTTACGGGCGCGGCCGCGGACGGCGGCTGCATCCAACCGGTGCTGACCGAGAGACCTTCCGGCGTTGACCTTATCTGAACGTTGGCGATCGACAGCCCGGCGGCGACCACCAGAACGGCGGCGGCGGCTTGCGCCCATGCGGGCACGGTGCTCCACCACTGCGCGGGACGCAGGACGTTGGCCGGCGGCGCCTGCGACTTCTTCACGATCTGGAAGTCGAGCTCCACGTCGGGCGGCGCCCACAACCCCAACTCAGACCGCACATCACCGAGCGCCGATACTTCCGCCGCGCACGCGCTGCACTGGGTGAGGTGGTCGTCCACTGCCTGTCGCGCCGGCGGATCGATCTCGCCGTAGAGATACGCAACCAGGGTGGCCTTGTCGTCACACGTGAACTTGATGCTCATGATTCTCTTCGCAACGTTTCCGGCTAAGCGTTCCTACTGTTTTTGATAGCTCGTCATGCCGTGGCTCTCCAGATGCCGCCGCAAGACGCTCAAGCCCTGGTAGAGACGAGTCTTGACCGTGCTGAGGGGGCAGGCCTGCAGGTCGGCAATCTCCTGGAAAGTCAGGCCGTGATATTCCTTCAGCACAATCGCCGTCCGTTGTTCCTCGGGCAGCAGCTTCATGCCCTCCGCCACGATCCGGCTCATTTCGTGGCGCGCGACAAGATCCTCGATCGACTCCGCGGGTCCCTGCTCCGAAGCGAGCTCGACGACGTCGACCCCTTCGGGCATCTCCACTAATGGCGTCCGCTTCTTCCGGCGGATCCAGTCCCGGCAGAGATTCAGCGCAATTCTGTACAGCCAGGACGAGAACTTTGCCTGGCCCTTAAAGCCTGGGAGCGCCCGAAAGGCCCTGAGGAAGGTTTCCTGGGCGACGTCCCGCGCGTCTTCGTCCCGGCCAATGACCCGGTACGCCAAGGCATAGATCGGCCGCTCCCAGCGCAAAACCAGCTGGTTGAAGCTGTCTACGTCGCCAGCCATTGACTTGGCGACGAGCTCCTCGTCGGTCGCTACCATGCGATCATCGCGTTTCGCGAAACGTTCTCGCTATTGTCTAAGACTCCGGCCTCGGCCGGCCGGCCGGGGCCGGGCCAAAAAATGCTGCCCGATGGCGGCGCGAAGCCAAAAGTTCACGCGAAGCCCAGTTAGCTAGTAAGATACCGATTTCAGAGACACTTAGTGGGCGTGAATTTTCCTAACGACGAGATCTTCCTGACGACAGAGGAGGTGCTGGAATACCTCCAGGTCAACCTCCGGACCGTGTACCGCCTCATCAAGGCCGGGAAGATTCCCGCCGTCCGAGTGGGCCGGCAGTGGCGGTTCCGCAAACGTGACATCGATGCCTGGCTTGACACCCAGCGGCCGCGCGGTGAGCGGTCGACGGCAACGGTCATGGCCGACCGCCCGCAGGCGCGCGACGGGCGCAGCCGGGTGCTGGTCGTGGACGATGAATCAAGCATCCGCGAATTGCTCCAGAAGACACTCGCCCTGGCCGAATACGACGTCGACACGGCGCCGGACGGTCGCGCAGCCCTCGAACGCCTGCGGCTTGGCAACTACGATCTGCTGATCGCCGACCTGAAGATGCCCGGCATGGATGGCCTGACGCTGATCCGCGAGGCACGCCGCCTGAAGGCGGATCTGCCGGTAATCATCATCACGGGCTTCTCGACCGAGTCGAGCGCGATCGAAGCGGTCAACCTCGGCGTGGCGGGATACCTGACGAAACCGTTCCGTGTGCCCCAGGTGCTGGCGGCCGCGGCCCGGGCGCTCGGCGAGTAATTGCTCCAGCTCCAAGACGTCACCAAGGCGTTCGGCGAAAAGACACTGCTGGAGCACGTCACCTGGCAGGTCGGCGATCGCGATCGCGTCGGCCTGTGCGGTCCGAACGGCGCCGGAAAGACGACGCTGCTGAAGATGCTCGCGGGGTTCGACGAACCCGACAGCGGCGTCATCCAGAAACCCAACGCGCTTACGCTCGGCTACCTGCCGCAGGACGGCCTGTCGCACAGCGGGCGCACGGTGCGCGACGAAGCCAGCCTGGCCCTCAAGGAACTGCTCGACCTCAAAGCGGAGATGCACGCGCTCGAGGAAAAGCTCGGCGACGCGTCACTGAGCGAGGCCGAGCACGATGCCGTGCTGGCACGCTACAGCGAAGTCCAGGATCGGTTCCGCCTTTCGGACGGCTACCAGATTGAACTGAAGGTGGCGACGGTGCTGCGCGGGCTGGGCTTCGACCCGCAAGCGCAGGAACAGATGACCGATCATCTGTCAGGCGGATGGCAGATGCGCCTCGCGCTGGCGAAGCTGCTGCTGAGCGAGCCGGACCTGCTGCTCCTCGACGAGCCCACCAATCACCTCGACCTCGAAGCCCGCAACTGGCTCGAGGAGTATCTCGTCGCCTACCCGCATTCGGTGATCCTCGTCTCGCACGACCGCTACTTTCTCGATGCGGTGGTCACGCACATCGCCGACCTGACGCTGCGCAAGATCACCGAGTACCCCACCAACTACACGAAGTATCTCGAGCAGCGCGATGCGGCCATGGAACGGCTGCGCGATGCCAAGCGGCGCCAGGACGAAGAGATCCAGCGCGTCGAGGAGTTCATCAACCGCTTCCGCTACCAGGCGACCAAGGCCGCGCAGGTGCAGAGCCGCATCAAGATGCTCGAGAAGGTCGAGCGTCTCGAGGTGCCGCCCGAGCGCAAGAAGATTCATTTCAACTTCCCCGCCGCGGTCAAGAGCGGCCGCATGGTCCTCGAGCTCAAGGACGTGCACAAGGCCTACGGCGACAAGGTCGTGCTCGATCGCGTCAACCTGCATATCGAGCGCGGCGATCGCATCGCGCTCGTCGGCCACAACGGCGCCGGCAAGTCGACGCTGATGCGCCTGCTGGTCGGCGAGGAAGCTCCCGACCGCGGCACGCGCACCGAGGGTCACCAGATGGTGATGCAATACTTCGCGCAGGACGAAGCGACGCGCCTCGATCCGTCGCTGAACATCCACGAGACGATGTCGGCCGATTCGCCCCACACGATGGTGCCGGCGATTCGCAACATCCTGGGCGGCTTCCTCTTCTCCGGCGACGACATCTACAAGAAGGCCGGCGTGCTGTCGGGCGGCGAACGCACGCGCCTCGCCGTCGCGCGCATGCTGCTGCGTCCGTCGAACACGCTGCTGCTCGACGAGCCCACGAATCACCTCGACATCGACTCGAAGGAAGTGCTGCTCGACGCGTTGATGGACTACGGCGGCACGCTGATCTTCGTCTCTCACGACCGCTATTTCGTGGAGAAGCTGGCGACCAAGATCATCGAGGTCGGCGAGGGACAGGCGACGATGTACCCGGGAACGTACGAAGCGTTCTTGTGGAGCAAGGAAAACGCGGGTGCACCGGGTGCAACAGGTGCAACAGGTGCAACAGGTGCGAAGGGTGCGGCAGCGAAGAAGAAGGGCAATGCACCCGTTGCACCCGTTGCACCCGTTGCACCAGTTGCACCCGGTGCACCCGTTGTACCCGCGCAGTCCTTCGAGGATCGCAAGAAGGAGCAGGCGGAAAGGAACAAGCGCGAACGCGCCTTCAAGGCGCTGAAGAATCGCGTCGCCGAACTCGAGGCCCGCATCGCGGAGCGCGAAAAGGCGATCAAGGACGTCGAACAGACGATGTCCGCTCCCGACTTCTACAACGATCACGAAAAGTCGAAGCCGGTCCTGGCCCAGCACCAGGCGCTGATGTGGGAAGTCGGCGAGCTACTGGGCCAGTGGGAGATGCTTCAATCTGAAGCTGAGCAGTTCTCCGACATACGAAATTCGTGATTCCATTACGGTTCTGTAATACCACCGCGCGCTAGGGCATAATCCAAATTATGTAATCGCAACGACTTAGAGCGTTAAGTCGTTTTGGACGAAGGGGGCACGGGCTTTGCTCAAACCGGCTCGGCCAATAGTGATGCCCAAGTCTGCCGAAAGATCGACGCGACTCGCTGATGTGTTCTTCCGCCACATGGTGGGGAACATGCGCAACGGCGTCCTGGCCATCGACCGGGCGGGCGGCGTCGTGCTCATGAACGAAGAGGCGCGCCGCCTGTTTCGTCTGCCGGCCGGCGATGTCGACGGCAGGCCCTACGCCGACCTGCTGCACGAACATCCAGAGATCGTCCGCGTATTGGGAGGCGCCTTTGAACTCAAGGCCCTCCCCAACCGCGCCGAGTTGCGCCTCAAGGCCACCGACACCGTCATCGGCTACACGCTTTCACTGGTCCGTGATGATCAGGGTGAGCCGGTCGGCGCCGCGCTGTTTTTCAAGGACCTGACGCACGTCGAGCAGATCGAGGAGCGGGAACGCCTGCGCGATCGGCTCGCCGCGGTTGGCGAAATGGCGGCGGTGATGGCGCACGAGATCAAGAACCCGCTTGCCGGTATCGAGGTCCTCGCCGGGCTGCTGCGCCGCAAGGTGGCCGACAACCCGGACGCGCAAGCGCTGGCCCAGGACATCATCAGCGAAGCCAAGATGGCCAACGCCATCGTGCAGGAGGTGCTGGCGTTCGTGCGGCCGGTGCGCCTGCAGGTTGACCGCACGTCGCTCAGCGATGCGATCACCTCCGCCGTCACGCTCGCGGACGGCAAAGTGTCACGCGGCAGCATCCTCGTCGACATCGACCTGCCCGAGCTACCCACGCTGGGCGCGGATCAGCACCAGCTCACGCAGGTGTTCTGCAACCTGCTGATCAACGCCTTCGAAGCGCTCGAGGGCCGCGGCCGCGTCGAGATCAAGGCCAGGCTGGCCAACACCGCGGCTGAAGGCGCGCTGCTGCCCGACGGGCACGTGCCGGTGCCGACGGTGGTCGTGGAAGTCTCGGACGACGGACCGGGCATGCCCGCCGACGTCGCGGAGAAGATCTTCAACCCGTTCTTCACCACGAAGGCACAAGGGTCCGGACTGGGCCTCGCCATCGTGCGAAAGATCGTCGACGCGCACGAAGGCCGCATCGACATGACGACGGCAGACGGGCGCGGAACGAAGTTCAGCGTCACGCTGCCGGTGGGCAAGTAGGGACCAGGTAGTCAGGTAGTAGTTAGGGGATCACATGGCACGGATACTTGTAGCGGACGATCACGATGCACTGCGCCGCGGGTTGGCAATGTCGCTGACCACGGCGGGGCACGATGTGGACGAGGCCGGCAACGGCAACGCGGCGCTCGAACGTCTGCACGAAGGCTACTTCGACGTCGTCGTGAGCGATCTCAAGATGGGCGGCTCCGACGGACTGGACGTGCTGCGCACGACCAAGACCCTGCACCCGACGGCGTCGGTGATCCTGATGACCGCGTTCGGATCGGTCACCACCGCGGTCGAGGCGATGAAGCACGGCGCGTTCGACTACGTGCAGAAGCCGTTCGAGCTGGAAGAAATGGAAGTGAAGGTCGAGAAGGCGCTGGAACTGAAGCGCCTGCGCAACGAGCTCGACTACCTTCGCAACGAGCGCCAGGAAAACTACGACTTCGACAAGATCGTCGGCGGCAGTGAATCGCTCGGCCGCGTCCTCGGCGTCGTCCGCAAGGTCGCCAAGAGCAATTCGACGGTGCTGATCCGCGGCGAAACGGGCACCGGCAAGGAATTGATCGCCGGCGCGATCCACCACAACTCGCTGCGCGCCGCTCGCAACTTCGTCAAGGTGAATTGCGCCGCGCTGCAGGAGAACCTGCTCGAATCGGAACTGTTCGGCCACGAGAAGGGCGCCTTCACCGGCGCGGATCGCCAGCGCATCGGCCGGTTCGAGCAGGCCGACGGCGGCACATTGTTCCTGGACGAGATCGGCGACATGAGCGCGAGCACGCAGGCCAAGATCCTGCGCGTGTTGCAGGAACATGAGTTCGAGCGTCTCGGCGGCACCCGGACGATCCGCGTCGACGTCAGGTTGATCGCGGCCACCAACCGCGACCTGTCGGCCATGGTGGCGGCCGGCCACTTCCGCGAAGACCTCTACTACCGGCTGAACGTGGTGTCGGTGGAGACCCCGCCGCTGCGAGAGCGCAAGGACGACATCCTGCCGCTCGCCATGCACTTCTGCCGCCGCTTCGGCAGCGAGCTGAAGAAGCGCCTTGACGGCCTCGACAACGACGCGCAGAAGCTGCTGGTCCGCTACAACTGGCCCGGCAACATCCGCGAACTCGAGAACGCGATCGAGCGGGCGGCGCTGCTGGCCGAAGCCGCCGTCATTACCTCCGGCGATCTGCGCCTGGGCGACTTCGCGCCCGCGGGCTCGGGCTCAAAGGACTCGCAGAGCGTCGTCAAGATTCCGCCGACCGGCATCGCGCTGGAGGATATCGAGCGGCAGGCCATCACCGAGGCCCTGAAGATGGCGAACTGGGTGCAGAAGGATGCGGCCGAGCTGCTGCACATCAGCCCGCGTGTGATGAATTACAAGATCAAGACGCTGAACATCGAAATGCCGAGGCGGCGGATCCTGCAAAGCGCCTGACCCACTCGTCCGCACTATAATTCGCGCCATGAGCCCTGTCTCACGGCGCGAATTTCTTTGTACGGGCGGAGTCATTGTCGCGGGCACCTTCGTGCCGGACTGGGCCGCTGCATTTCAACCCGGCGCGACTGATGACGCCAGGCGAGCCGAGGTGGCGGACGCCGCGCTCGCGCACGCCACAAGGCTCGGCGCGTCGTACGCGGATATCCGCATCAATCGATACCGCCGTGAGTCCATCTCGACGCGCGAGCAACAAGTCCAGAACGTGTCGCGCTCGACGAGCTACGGTTTCGGCGTGCGCGTGCTGGTGAACGGCGCCTGGGGCTTTGCAGCCTCCAACGTCGTCGAGGCCGCCTCAGCGCGCACGGCTGCGGAACAGGCGGTGGCCATCGCCAAAGCGAACGCGATTCTCGCGACGCGCAAAGTGACGCTGGCCAATGCCGACAAAGTCGTCACGACCTGGAACAATCCGATCAAGAAGGACCCGTTCGAAGTGCCGCTCGAGACGAAGATCGCGTTCTTGCTGCAATTGAACAAGACCGCTCTCGTTCCGGGGGTGGCGTTCGTGACCTCGCAGATCCTGTTCGCGGACGAGCAGAAGTATTTCGCGTCGAGCGAAGGGTCGCGCATTGCGCAGCGGCTGGTGCGCACCTATCCACAGTTCCAAACCACGGCGACCGACCGCGCGAGCGGCGATTTCCAGACCCGCGGCGTGGTCGATCGCGCCAAGCTGCTCGGCTACGAGTACGTCGAGGACTATCCGTGGATGGCGGACGCTGAAAAGGCCGGCCACGAAGTGGTCGAGAAGTTGAAGTCCAAACCGGTTTCCTCCGGCCGCTACGACATCGTCGTCGACCCGTCGCAGCTGTTCCTGGCCATTCACGAATCCGTTGGCCACTCAACCGAGCTCGATCGTTCGCTCGGCTACGAGGCCAACATGGCCGGCACGAGCTTCGTCAAGCCGACCGATGCCGGCAAACTTCGCTTTGGCTCGAACATCGTCAATCTGGTTGGTGATCGCACGCAGCCGGGCGGCCTGGCGACCACCGGCTATGACGATGAGGGCGTGCAGGCAGATCGCTGGCACATCGTGCGCGATGGAATGTTCGTCGACTGGCAGACGACGCGCGAGCTGGCTCCGCTGGTGGGCCAGTCCAAGTCGCATGGCTGCCTGCACTCGGACAGCTGGTCGAGCGTGCCGTTCCCGCGCATGCCGAACGTGTCGCTGCAACCTGCCGAGAAGGAAGTCACGCTCGACAATCTGTTCGCCGACATCAAGCGCGGGTTGTTCATCGAAGGCCGCGGCGTGTCGTCAATCGACCAGCAGCGTTACAACTTCCAGTTCGGCGGCGCGGTGATCCGCGAGATCCGCGACGGCAAACTCGGCGCCATGGTGAAGGACGCCGCATACCAGTCACGCACGCCGGACTTCTGGGCATCGTGCGACGGACTCGGCGGTCCGGCCACGTATCGCCTCTGGGGCACCTCGGCGGATGGCAAGGGCGAGCCCGGGCAAACCAATGCGGTCAGCCACGGCTGTCCTCCCGCACGTTTCCGCAACATCACCGTTCTCAACACGGCGGCAGTCTGATGATCACCAGAGACGACGCGCTCAAGATTTGCGAAACCGTTCTCGAGCACGCGAAGGCCGCGGGCGCGGAGGATGCCCAGGTCTCGCTCGCGAACACCGAAGAGTCACACGCGCGGTTTGCCGACAATCGCGTCACCACCAGCGGCCGGAGCGACGACCTCGACATCACGGCCACCGTGTGGGTGGGTCGGCGACGCGGCGCGGCCACCGTCAACGACTCGAGCCAGGCGGCGTTGAAACAACTGGCCGGCGACGCGGTGCAGATCGCGCGGCTGTCGCCGGTGCAGCGGGAGTACATCCCCACGCTTGGCGCGCAGGAATACACGGCGGATCGCGGCTTCGCCGCGTCGACCGCGGAGATCGACGTCAACGCCCGTGCCAGGACGCTGCAGGGCATCCTCGATGCGTGCCGCGCGCAGAAAGTCACCGGCGCGGGGTTTCATACCGCCCGCGCATCCGCGAGCGCCACGGCCACCGCCAACGGTAATCGCCGCTACTTCCGGTCGACGCGGGCGGACCTGAGCGTGACCGCGCGCACGCCGGACGGCACGGGCTCTGGGTATTACTCTGGCGATCATTTCGACCTCAGCAAGCTGGACGCCCAGCGCATCGCCACAGAGGCGGTCAACAAGGCGGTGCGCTCGCGCAATCCGCTGCCGATCGAGCCCGGCAACTACCCGGTCATCCTCGAGCCGCAGGCGGTGTCCGACCTGCTCGGCTTCTTCACCGGCGCATTCGATGCGCGCACGGCCGACGAAGGCCGTAGCGCGTTCTCAGCGAAAGACGGCAAGACCCGCCTCGGGGAGGCGATGTTCAGCGAACGCATCAATCTGTACAGCGACCCGATGCACGCGGAGCTGCCCGCCACGCCCGCAACCAACGAAGGCGTTCCGGCGACGCGCGTGTCGCTGGTGAAGGCCGGCGTGATCGAGAACCTCACCTACTCCCGCTTCTGGGCGCAGGAGAAAAAACGCGAGGCCACCCCGGGGCCCGTGAATTTCATCCTCGAAGGCACGCAAGCGCCGTCATCGATGGAGGACCTGATCAAGGGCATGAAGCGCGGGCTGCTGATTTCGCGCTTCTGGTACGTCCGGCTCGTCGATCCGCGCACGCTGGTGCTCACGGGCCTGACGCGCGACGGTTTGTGGTGGGTCGAGAACGGCCAGATCAAGAACCCGGTCAGGAACCTGCGCTTCAACCAGAGCGTGCTGGCGATGCTCGCGCCGTGGAACGTTGAAGCCATCGGCAAGTCCGAGCGGCTAGCGCCATACATGGTGCCGGCACTGCGGCTGGGCTCGTTCACGTTCACGTCGATCTCCGACGCCATCTGACATGAAGCGCTGGGCGATCGGATCGGCGGCTGGCGTGCTGTGGCTGGTCGCCGCACTCGCCGGTCCCGCATCGGCCCAACGCACGGTGTCGCGCTCGATCTTCGTTGAGGCCGCAGGGCCCGACAATAAATTCCTCACCGACTTGAGCGCCGCTGACATCGTCGTCACGGAGAACGGCGTCAACCGGAAGATCCTGCGCGTTACACCGGGCACGTCGCCCATGCGAATCGTGCTGATGGTCGACTCCAGCAATCCGGTCGTGCCGATGATCAGCAGCTTCAAGAACGCGCTCGGAGCGTTCGTCGATGCGCTGCCCCCGGCGCACGAAGTGACATTCATTTCATCTGGCGGCCAACTGCGGGTGCGCGTGCCACCGGGCACGGACCGGGACAAGCTGCGCGCGGAGACTGCCCGCTTCGCGCCGGAGGGCGGCGCGAACGCGTTCCTCGACACCTTGCTCGAGGCCGATAAGCGGTTCCTGAAGACCGCTCCTGCCTTCTGGCCGGTCTTTGTCATTGTCACGACCGACAACGGCGAGAACTACCGGGAGCCCGATATCCCTGGCTACAACACGTTCATGACCGACTTTCGCGCGCGCGCCGGCGCCGCCCACGTCGTCCTGATCCAGGGCAAGAAGACGGGGCCAGTCACTGGATTCGTCACCAACCTTACAGACAACGTGCACGGCAGCCTGTCGGTGATCAATACCGACAACAGCCTGCCGGCGAAGCTGCAGGCGATTGCCGAACAGCTCGCCGACGACCACTTCAAGATGCGGGGGCGGTACGAAGTTGCCTTCGAGGGCGATCCGAAGATTGTCCAGCCCGTGGTCGCCGTCGCCGTGAACCGCGAGGGCGCCAGCGTGCTGATGTCTGTCCGACGGCCTTTCTAGTCAGCCCGCTGGGCCATCAATACGCGATGGCGTAGCAGTCGCGTCGCGGATCCGCACCGGCAATGCGGTTGCCGGTTGCCGGATCGATCATTACCGCCGTCGCGCAGCCTGACATGCCGAACTGGCGCAGCCGGCTGACATCGTGGCCGCGCGCCTTCAGCTCGTTGTAGACGGCATCGGGAATCGCCGCCTCGACGTTGAGCTGATTGAAACCGGCGGTGTGCGGCCAGAACGATCCGTAGAAATGCATCGTCTGCACGCGCGGACGCTCGAGCGCGCCATGCAGGTTTGGATACCAGTCCTCCCAGAAGTCGACGATGCTGAGCAGCGCCTGGAGAATGGTTTGATCCTGGTTGTCGCCGCCGGGAGTTCCGAGTCCCATCATCGGCACGTCGCCCTTGAACACCATGCTCGGCGTCAGCGTGTAGCGGGGCCTGGCGCGCGGGCGCAACTGGTTGGCATGCGTCTTATCGAGCCAGAACTGCTCGCCGCGCACGCTCATGCCGATGCCGGTGCCGCCGAGAATCACCGACCCCGGCACCCAGCCACCGCTTGGCGTCACGTCGAAGATGTTCCCGTCCTTGTCGATGATGGCCATGTGGGTCGTGTCTTTCACGACCTCTGGCGTGTTCACCTCGTCGCCGCTCTGCGTCCGCGGCGTCGCGCCGTCGGCGACGTTCGCCTTCCAGAACGGCCACTGCTTCACCTTTGCGTCGTGCTTCAGCGGATCGCCCGCGATGAATGAGGTGGAGGCGCGCTTCGGGTCGATCAGCGCCGCGCGTTCCTTCGCGTAGGCCTTCGACAGCAGGCCTTCGGCCGGCACCTGGACGAACGCCGGATCCGCGTAGAACGAATCGCGATCCGCGTACGCCAGCTTGAGCGCCTCGGTGACGGTGTGCAGATAGTCGGCACTCGCGTAACCCATGCCGCGCAGATCGAAGTTCTCGAGAATGTTGAGCGCCTGCAGCAACACCGGTCCCTGGCTGCCGAAGCCGTGCTTGTAGACGGTGTAGCCGCGATAGGTCGTCTTCGCGGGCTCCTCGATGCGGGCGAAGTATTCGGCGAAGTCGGTCTTGTCGAACGGCGCGCCGTGTTTCTGCAGGAACGCCACCATCTCGGCGGCGATGTCGCCTTTGTAGAAACGGTCGCGGGCGGCGATGATGCCGGCGCCGCGGCCGCGGCGCTTGGCTCCACGCTCGGCCTCGACCATGCGCTTCAGCGTCCGCGCGAGTGAGGGAAGCTTGATGGTTTCGCCGGGTTTGTACGCGGACCCGTCCGGCTTGAGCCAGTACGCCTTGTTGTCCGGCCAGCTCTCGAAGAATTTCAATTGCCGCTGGATCGCCTGCGCGGTGCTGGTGCGCATCGGGAAGCCGTGTTCCGCATAGCCGATGCCGGCCGCGGCGACCTCTTCGAAACTCATCGTGCCCCACTTCTCGAGCACGGTCAGCGCGGCATGCAGCGCGCCAGGGACCACGGCCGGATCGAGACCGGCACCTTGAAGGGACTTGTTGCGCGAAAGATACCAGTCGACGTCAACGGCCTTGGGCGCCCAGCCCTGGCCGACGATCGACGTGACCTTGTTTTCTTTCTTGGGGTAGACGAGAACGAGAGCCTCGCCGCCGAGGCTGTAGAGGTCCTGCTCGAGCACTCCGCCGGCGATCAGCGAGGCAACTCCGGCGTCGAACGCATTGCCGCCCTTCAGCAGGATGCCGAATGCGGCGGCGGTCGTCAGCGGGTGTCCGGTTGAGACGCCGCCGGTCGGGCCGACAACCGCGGGCCGCAACGCGGAGCCCGCGGGCTGCCGATCCTGAATCGGGACCTGGGCGGTCAGAGGAACCGTAAGCAGTACTGCTGTAAGAATCGCAACTCTCACGGTCCCCCCTCCTATTGGCCTATCTGCCTATTGGCCTATCGGCCTATTGGCCTATCGGCCTATCGGCCTATCCGTCTTACTTCTTCGCGGGCGGCGCCGCGGCCGGTTCGATCGTCGCCTTCTTGATGAAGTCGAGACGAGGGAACGCCTTGGTCAGGTAGCGGTTGCCGTTGTTCTGGATCTGGTTCTGGTCGGGCTCTTCGCGGTATTCCGCGTTGATCTTGTCCACCGCCGACATGCCGACCGTCACTTCACCGAACGGCATGAACGTCTTGTCGAGGAATGCGTTCGACTTGTAGTTGATGAACACCTGCGTCGAGCGCGAGTTGGGCCCGCGGTTGGCGAAGGTGATGTAGCCACGGGCGTTGCTCTTCACGCCGGCCGGGTCGTCCTTGAGGTTGGCGTTCATCCAGTTGCGCTGGATGTCGGGGTCGCCGTTGATGCCGAACTGCACCATGAAATTCGGGACCACGCGGAAGAAGCGCTGCCCGTCATAGAAGCCGTTCTTCACGAGGTTGTAGAAGCGATCGGCGCCGATCGGTGCCCACGCGCGCGTCACCGTGACGATGAACTCGCCGGCGCTGGTGTCGAACTTCACCTTGTAGGTGGCCGGGGCCTGCTCGTTGAGCGAGGCCGGGTTCATCAACGAGGGTTTCCCGGTCTGCGCGAACGAACTGGCCGAGACCGCCAGGGTGCCGATCAATGCAAGAGCTGTCAGTACACGATTCATCGAAATCTCCTTCAAACGTGAAGTTCGTATTATGGCTGTGAAGCGGGCGTCGATGAAAGCGGCACGTCGAGGGACGCCCGCACCGCGCTGGCCAGGGCGGCTGGAGAAAACGGCTTGGACAGCAGCGTCGCCTGGCGCAAATCGTTGGGGGTCACCACGTCTGCGGCGTAACCGGAAACGAACAGGACCTTGATCCCCGGGCGCATGGCGCGCAGCCGCTCGGCCAGTTCCGGCCCCTTCATGCCCGGCATCACCACGTCACTGATCAGCAGGTGAATCGTTCCCTCGTACGACGACGCCAGCTTGATGGCCTCTTCGCCGCAGGCGGCGGTCAGCACCCGGTAGCCGCGACGCTTCAACGTCTCGAGCGTCAGCTCGCGCACGCCGTCTTCGTCTTCTGCCAGGAGCACCGTCTCAAGGGTCGCGCCGGGT
>DATMJU010000390.1:0-3284 GCA_035553795.1 Vicinamibacterales bacterium | reverse complement strand
GAAGAGCCTCGTCGGCGGTCTGCTTGAGCGGGACCACCTGACCTCGACGCCAGCCGCCGTCCGCGGTAACCAGCACCTTGCAGGACGAATCGTTGATGCGATCGCGGAGCGATTCGGCGCTGAACCCCCCGAACACCACGGAGTGCACGGCTCCGATGCGCGCACACGCCAGCATCGCGATTGCGAGTTCGGGAATCAGCGGCAGGTACAACGCGACGCGGTCACCCTTCTTGACGCCAAGGCTCTTGAGCACGTTGGCGAACTGGCAGACCTGCCGGTAGAGATCGAAGTACGTCAGCGTGCGCCGATCACCGGGTTCGCCCTCCCAGATGAACGCCGCCTTGTTGCGGCGCGCCGTACGGATATGGCGATCGAGGCAGTTGGCGCTGACGTTCAACTGGCCGCCGACAAACCACTTGGCGTCGGGCGGATTCCAGTCGAGGACCTTCTTCCACGGGGTGATCCACTCGAGCTCTTTCGCAAACCCGGCCCAGAACGCTTCCGGATCGGCGGCGGCCTTCTGGTAGATGGATGCGTCGCTGACGTGGGCACTCGAGCAGAACTCAGGGGAAGGAGAGAAGCTCCGATCCTCTTTGAGGAGAGCCTCGATCTCGGGCGAAACCTTTTCGGACATTGGGCGAGTATATAAGTGGGGAGCGGGGATTGGGGAGGGAGGAATCCCCACCTACTTTGATCCATACCATCGGAAGCGTCTGGGCTTCAGGCGGATGAGATCCAGCGCGGATGCGGCGGATTCGATCATGGCCGGTTCGACCATTCTGGCCTGGACGTCAGCCGCCTCCTGCAGGCCGCGTTCGCACAGCAGGTTCACCAGGCGCGGCACGCCACCGGATAGCCGGTACACCACGTCCACCGTCGTCGCGGCAAACGCGACTGAGGAAAAGCCGGCGATCGCCAGGCGATGCGCGATGTAGGGCTCGCATTCATCACGCTCGAGCGGCAACAGCCGGGCGCGCACGCCCCTCCGCTCACCATCGAGTTCCGGGAACAGCGCGCCGCCGCCGATCGCCGGTTGGCCCGCCAACAGGAACTGCAGGATACGATCGCGATTCGAATCGAGCGTCGCGATCTCGACGATCTGCTCTTTCGTGGCGCGCGGCAGGCTGTGCGCTTCGTCGACGATCATGACCGCGCCGCCGCTGGTGGCGCGCAACTGCCCAAGGAAGCGATCGAACATCTCGACCAGTTCCTGCCGCGTGGTGCTGACCAGCCTGCCCTGCTTCACTTCATCCCTGGTCACCGCGCCGAGATCCTGAAGCATCAGGCGCAGCAAGTCTTCCGGCGACAGCAGCGCGTTGCCGGCCAGCGCCGCGCGGGATCGCCGCTCCTGCGAATCCAGCAGCGTCTTGCACAGCGTCGTCTTGCCGACGCCCAGATCGCCCATCACCAGCATCAGGGTTTCGCGCCGTTTGATCGCCGCCGACAGCGCGTCGAACACGCGGCCATGCGAGCGGCTGCGGAAGTAGAACCGCGGATCCGGGGTCAAGCTGAAAGCCGACTTCATGCCAGATCGAAGTATCGGCCGAAGGCGGTGAGGAGTTTAGAAACCGGCCGGCGGAATTGGCGGCGGAATAACCGGAGGGGTCTTCTTCTTGAAGATCAGCGCGCCGAACAGGCCGCCCAGCATCCCGAACGTGGTGCTCACCGCCAGCATCACGAAAAAACCGAACAGCAGCCCGATGCCGATCACCGGGCCACCCGACATGCCTTCGAACAGGCCGCGCAGTTCCGGAGACATGTCCGACGCATCGCGCAGGATGCGCTGCGCCATCTCCGACTGGAACGGCGCCATCGCCATGTTGATGGGCACCGAGATGATCAGCCACACAAACGCGCCAATCGCACCGGCTATCAAGCCGCCGATCGCTCCGTCACCGACCTGGATCGGTTCCGGATGATTGGCCTGCATCAGGTACGCGGAGAGCGCGCCGCCAAACAGGATCCAGGCACAGCAGCAGTTGGCGATGTTGATGACCGGCAGTGCCGACAGCACGCCGATCGCCACACCGCCGAGGAGCGCTGGTTGGAGCCTGGCCGGTTGCATCTGCTAGGACCTCAGGACTTAAGACGTCTTAGTCGTAGTACTCGCGGCCGAGATGCGTGATCAGCTCTTCGCCCATCATGTGGCGAAGCGTGTTCTTCAGCTTCATCAACTGGATAAACAGATCATGCTCCGGGTACAGATCCTTCGCGTGCATCGGCGCCTTGAAGTAGAACGACAACCACTCCTGGATGCCCGACATCCCCGCGCGCTTTGCGAGGTCGAGGAACAACGCCGAGTCGATCACGATCGGCGCGGCGAGAATCGAGTCGCGGCACAGGAAGTTGATCTTCAGCTGCATCGGGTAGCCGAGCCAGCCGACGATGTCGATGTTGTCCCAGCCTTCCTTGTTGTCGCCGCGCGGCGGGTAGTAATTGATGCGCACGACGTGGGACAGGTCCTTGTAGAGATCCGGGTAGAGGTGCGGCTGGAAGATGTAGTCGAGCGCCGACTTCTTGCTTTCTTCCTTGGTCTTGAACGACTCCGGATCGTCCAGCACTTCGCCGTCGCGATTGCCGAGGATGTTCGTCGAGTACCAACCCCTGACGCCGATCAGGCGCGCCTTGAGGCCGGGGGCGATGATCGTCTTGATCAGCGTCTGGCCGGTCTTCATGTCATTGCCGGCAAGCGGTGAGCCCGTCTGCGCCGCGAGTTCGAGCATCGCGGGGATGTCGGCGGTGAGGTTCGGCGCCGCGTTCGCGAACGGCAGGCCTTCCTTCAGCGCCGCGTAGGCATAGACCATGCTCGACGGAATCGAGTCATCCGACAGTTCGAGACCCTTCTCGAACGCCGCCAGCGACTGGTGCACCGGGCCTTCCTTCATGAACACTTCGGTGCTGCCGCACCACACCATCACCAGGCGTGAGCAGTTGTGCTTCTGCTTGAAGTTGCGGATGTCGGCGATCAATTGATCGGCGAGGTCCTTCTTGTTCTTGCCCTTCTTGACGTTGGGACCCGAGAGGCGCTTGACATAGCGCTGATCGAACACCGCGGGCATCGGCTTGATGGCCTCGAGCTCCGGGCGAATCGAGTCGAGCAGCGAACGCTCGAGCACGCCGGCCGTACAGGCCGCTGCGTAGCAGTCCTCTTCGAAGATGTCCCATCCGCCAAACACCACGTCATCCAGCGACGCCAGCGGCACGAACTCGTTGATTTTCGGGGAGCGGTTATCAGTGCGCTTCCCGAGGCGGATCGTGCCCATCTGCGTGAGCGATCCAATGGG
>DATMJU010000389.1:0-6984 GCA_035553795.1 Vicinamibacterales bacterium | reverse complement strand
ATCACCCACAAGTTCGACATCTCGGGTCACGAGGGCTACATCACGGTGGGCCTGTTCGAGGACGGGATGCCGGGCGAGATCTTCCTGGTGATGGCAAAGGAAGGCTCGACGATCTCGGGCTTTGCCGATGCGTTCGCGCAGGCCATCAGCTACGCGCTGCAGTACGGCGTGCCGCTGCAGGCGCTGGTCGACAAGTTCAGCCACGTGCGGTTCGAGCCCTCGGGCATGACCAAGAACGCCGACGTGCGCTTCGCCAAGTCGATCGTCGACTACATCTTCCGCTGGATGGCGTCGAAGTTCCTGTCGCCGGAAGCGCAGTATCGCGCCGGCGTCAACAACCGCGACGAAGCGGTTGAAGCGGTGGAGGCGCCGGCCGTTCCTGCTCCGAAAGTCGCACCACAGACCACCGCGAAGGTGAGCCCGACCGGTGCGATCGTGCCCTCGACCTCGCAGTTCGCCGCGATGCAGAACCAGGAAGACGCGCCGCCATGCACCACCTGCGGCTCGATCATGGTGCGCAGCGGCGCCTGCTACAAGTGCAGCAACTGCGGCACGACCAGCGGCTGCGCGTAACTGAAAACTGAGAACTGTGAACTAGGAACTGGGAATTAGAGGCTGACTAGGGAACGGGCCGGAGGAGACTCCGGCCCGTTTTCTTTGCGTCCCAATCCTATTTCCTCATTCCTATTTCCTAATTCCTATCGCTTCGGAAACCCCTTGTGCGCCTTGACCTCGCGGATCTGCATGATGTGCCGCTGCGAGTGCGTCGAGATCATCAGGAACCACTGATACAGGTCCTGGCTCGCGGTCAGGAACTGGCGGGCGCGCAGATCGTCCTGTGACTCCTTCGCCGTCTTCATCATCTCCGCGCGCAGCTTCTTGAACGACGCGTGCGCCGTCTTCATGTCCGGGAACTGGTCGCGCGGCACGCGCGCCTCGCCGGTAGTGGTGCGCTGGGTGCGGTCGATGCCGTACCACAGCATGCCGGCGGCCTGGGGCTTGAAGTCCGGCTGCACGGGTTTGGCCAGCGACTCCTTGAACTGGCTCCAGTACTGCGGCTCGGCGATCGCCAGGTGCATCACCACTTCTTCCACGCTCCAACTCGTCGGCGTCATCTTGAATTTCAGCTGTGCAGGAGAGAGGCCGCCGACCTCGCTCTCGAGCCACGCCTCGGTCATTTCAAGATGGGCGACGAGGCGCTGGCGATCGCCAGGCGTCATCGGACCGGCGGCGGCGGAGGAGGCGACACCGAGCGCAAGCGCGCCCGCGAGCAGGAATGTTTTCATACCCGCCACCCTGAGGGGTAGCGGGCCAATCGTCAATCGCTTTGGGATGAACTGCGGAAACGCGTGACTAGCCGCCGCAGCGCGCGTCGCCGTTGGCCAGCGCGCACTTGACGTAGGCGATGCGCTCGCGGGCGAACGACAGCATTTCGCCGGACTCGCCCTCGTAGCTGTTGGTCGAGTACGGCTTGTTGGTGTCCTCGCGCATCGCGGTGTCGATCAACTGCACATTGCGGATGATCTCGGTGTCGAGCCAGCCGTCGGCCTCGGCCGACTGCACGGCGCGCGCGAGCTCGGCGTAGTACAACGCGTTGTACTCGGGAATGCGCATCAACTTGTCCATCAGCACGTTGCTGGTGTCGGGCGCGATGCGGAAATTCGCTCCCCAGAAGGTGTTGTCGGTGTCCCAGGCGATCAGCACGTGCTGCTCCTGGTTCTCGAGGCGGTACAAGTAGAAGTTGTTCATCCCGAACGAGCCGAGGAAGCCATCGGTCTCACCGAGGAACGCCTGCGCGGCGACGAAGCGGATGAAGCCGTTGAGATCGAAACGCGGGTTGATCACGTTCTTGAAATCGCTCTCGGACGTCTGGTTGACGAGCGTGATCAGCTCCTGCACGCGCCGGTACTTCTTCTCATCCGTCTCCGACTCGTGCGTCGTGGCGTCGAACCGCAGCTTGTAGGGGGCGAGGTCGCTGCCGAAATCGGTGAAGCGCCAATCCTCCTGCCAGACGAACTCGTAGAGCCAGCCGTCGTTCTGCGTGTCGTCACCGATGCTGCCGTAGATGCGCGCGAGGAAATCCTTGTCCACGGCTTCGACGAGGGCGTAGAGGCCGATGTACTCACCGCGCACGTACAACCTGACGTGCGTCTCGCGCGGCGTAGGAATGCCGAGCCGCGCATAGAACGCCATCGACACCGTCTCGTGAATGCCCGATGGGTCCTGCGTCAGGTTATCGAGCACCAGCGACTTGAGGCCGAGGAATTTCTGGCCGCTCGCGTAGCGATCGAAGTCGATCTTCAGGCCGGGCTTGTTGGCGTTGCGCGAGCCGCGTCCGCGCGAGCGGATGCCGACGTTGCGCACCGTCTGGCCGTTCCAAACCAGGTCGGCAGGGTAGTAGGTGTTTTCCTGGAAGTTCTCTTTGAGCTTCGCCCAGTCCGAGGAATGCAGTTCGAGGTCCAGCCGCCCGAGGGTCGCCCCACTGAACAGGTCATCCGTCGTCTGTGCATCCACCCCAACCGGTGAAATGACCAGTAAACACAAGGCGGCGGCGCGTAACAGCCGTGTTGCGCTTGAGGTGGGCACAGTGGACAATATTGACTACAGGCTCTTATCGGACGTCAACCCCCATTCCGGTTAGGACACTGTCGCACTTAATGGCCCTCCGCCTTCGGCCGGCGCTCGCGTTGACGCTCCTACTGTGGTGCGCCGTTGCTGTCAGTCAGTGCGGCGGAGGCTCGCCCACCGCACCGCAATCGGTAGTGGTGACCACTACGCCCGTCGCGATCGCACCGAGTCCGGTTCCGAATACCCCTGAAGTAGAGGAGCCGGTGCCGACGGCACCGCCGGTCACCCCGGCCCCTGGTCCGACATCGACGTTCGTGAACGTGCTCGGCGACACCGGGTGGTGCGGCTCGCCGGCAATGGCGCCGCTCGCCCGGTTGTTCGAACGATTCGCCGGCGAGATCCTGCTCGCCGGCGACCTGGCATATCCGAACGGCACGTTGGAAGATTTCAAGCAGTGCTTCGAGCCGACGTTCGGCCGGTTCAAGCCGCGCATGCGAGCCACACCCGGCAATCACGACTACGTGGCGTCCGCGGCGGCCGACTCGTATTTCACTTACTTCGGCGATCGCAGCGGCCCAAGCCGTGTCGGCTTCTACAGCTTCCGCGCCGCCGAGTGGACGGTGTTCATGTTGAACACCAACATCCCGCATGGGCGCAACTCACAGCAGTACGCCTATGTCCGCAGCGTGATGCAGCAGGCGCCGACGCGCTGCACGATGGCGGTCATGCATCACCCGTTCGACAGTTCGGGCCTCAACGGTCCCACGCCGTCACTCCGCCCCTTGTGGGAATTGATGTACAACCTGGGCGGAGACGTGGTGATCGCCGGCCACGATCACCTCTACGAGCGCATGGCGCCGGTCGACGCGTCGCAGAAGCGAGACGATGCGAAGGGCATCCGGCAGTTTACGGTCGGCACCGGCGGCGCGCCGCTCTACAACCGCGTCAGGACCGCGCTCCAGTCTGAGATCTTCATCAACAACTACGGCATGCTCCGCCTGAAGCTGGATCCCGCGCTCTACGAATGGCAGTTCATGGACGTGAACGGCAACGTCCTCGACCGCGGCCTCAACGTCTGCCACTGAGCGATTTCGGATCTCGGATCGAGTGGAATTCGGATCTAAAATCATCAGATAGTCCGACATCCACTCGATCCGAATTCCGAAATCATCGTTGGCTGACCTTTCCGAAATTCTCGAGAAGTACTGGGGATACCGCTCGTTCCGCCCGTTGCAGCGCGAAGCGATGGACGCGGTGCTCGCTCGTCGCGACTCGCTGCTGGTGCTGCCGACCGGCGGCGGCAAGTCGCTCTGCTTCCAGGCGCCGGCGCTGATGACGGAAGGGCTCGCGGTGGTCGTGTCGCCGCTGATCTCGCTGATGAAGGACCAGGTCGACACGCTGGTTGGCAACGGCGTGTCCGCGGCTTGTTACAACAGCTCCATGCCGTCCGAGCAGAAGAGCGAAGTGGCGCGCGGCGTGCGTGAGGGCCGCTACCAGTTGCTGTACGTGGCGCCAGAGCGGCTGGTGGGGGATGGTGCTGACGGCTTCCTCAACATGCTGTCGTCACGCCCGGTGAGCTTCATCGCGGTCGATGAAGCGCATTGCATCAGCCAATGGGGCCACGACTTCCGTCCCGAGTACCGGCAACTGGCGCGGTTGCGCGATCGCTGGCCGTCGATCAGCCTGCACGCCTACACCGCCACGGCGACGACGCGCGTGCGGCGCGACATCATGGCGCAGCTCGGGCTGCGCGACCCTGCCGAGCTGGTCGGCTCCTTCGACCGCCCGAACCTTGTCTACCGCGTGCTGGCGCGCGCGTCGCTGAAGTCCCAGATCCTCGAGGTGCTCGAACGTCATCGCGGCCAGGCCGGCATCATCTACTGTTCGTCGCGCAAGGAAGTGGATTCGCTGTCGCAATGGCTGTCGGACACCGGCTGGCGCGCGCGGCCGTACCATGCCGGCATGGCGGACGACGATCGTCACCGCAACCAGGACGCGTTCCTGAACGAAGAGATCGACCTGGTGGTGGCGACGGTCGCGTTCGGCATGGGCATCGATCGCTCGGACGTGCGCTTCGTGATTCACGCCGGCGCGCCGCAGTCGCTGGAGCACTACCAGCAGGAATCCGGCCGCGCCGGCCGCGATGGCCTGGAAGCCGAGTGCGTGTTGATTGCGTCCGGCGCGGACTTCCTCAAGTGGCGGATGATGCTCGAGAAGAACGGCGAGCTCTCGGATGCGCGCCGTTCGCTGTTACGCGACATGGAGCGTTACGCAGCGAGCGTCGGCTGCCGCCACAAGCGCCTGGTCAGCTACTTCGGCGAGACCTTCACCAAGGACGACTGCGGCGCCTGCGACTATTGCCTCGGCGAGCTCGAAACGGTGGCCGATACCGTGACGGTGGCGCGCAAGATCCTGTCGTGCGTGGCGCGGGTCGGGCAGCGCTTTGGCGCCGCGCATGTCACCAACGTGCTCCGCGGCAGCGACAGCGAGCAGGTGCGCTCGCGCGGTCATCACGAGCTGACGGTGTTCGGCCTGATGAAGGACGCGACGATCGACGAGCTGCGCGGCTACATCGACCAGTTGCTCGCGCACGGGTTGCTGCAGCAGGCCGGCGACGAGTATCCGATCCTGCAGCTCACCGCGGAAGGCCTGGCGTTGCTCAAGGATGCCGGCGCGGCGCCGGAGCTCTCACTGGCCAGGTTGAAACGCCCCGATCGGCGATCGCAGAAGCGTGCGCGGGTCGAGACCGAAGGGTGGGATGGCGTCGATCGCGACCTCTTCGAGGAGCTGCGCGTGCTGCGCCTCGAGATCGCCCGCCGTCGGCGCGTGCCGCCCTACGTCATCTTCCACGACACGACCCTGCGCGAGATCGCGCGATCGAAGCCGAAGACGAAAGAAGAACTTCGTCACGTCTACGGCGTCGGCGATCGCAAGGCGGACGATCTGGGCGAGCTCGTGCTGGCCACGGTCGGGAAGTTCTAACCGCCCACCAACCGTTTGCCGCTTCCCTCCGTCCAAGGCTATGTAGTATTACTACCTAGCCATGCGACGAATGAGCGTCACTGCTGTGTCCGTCCTCCAGGCCGTCGCCGACGGCTATCAGTACGGGTTCGACATCATCGACCAGACAGAGCTGCCGAGCGGCACCGTTTATCCCGCACTGGGCCGCCTGGAGCGCGACGGCCTTTTGAAATCGGCCTGGGAAAACGAGGGTGAGGCGCACGCCGAAGGGCGTCCGGCACGCCGCTATTACAAGCTGACCGCCCACGGCGTGAAAGCGCTGGCGGAAGCCGCGGCGTTCTATCGTGCGTTGTTGCCGGCAGGGAAACCGCGTGCGGTGCGCGGCTGACCATGCAGCGCTTCTGCGATCTGGTGCTGCGCGCGGCGTCGCCGATGGTCCCGTATGACTTGCGACGCGACTGGCTGCGTGAATGGCGCGCCGAGTTTGCCTATGCCGCCTCGCGCGCGGAGCGCCTTGGTCGAGGCCTTCCCATCGCCGCCGTGCCCCGCGCGTTCGGCGCCGTCGTTCACGCGGCCTGGCTTCGTTGGGACCGCTGGAGAGTGGAAATGATCATCCAGGACATCAAGCACGCACTGCGATCGTTGGGGCGCAAGCCGAGTTTCGCGACCGTCGTCATCCTGACACTGGCGATTGGCATCGGCGGCACGACGGCGATCTTCGGCGCGGTCAACGCGGTGTTGCTGCGCCCGCTGCCGTATCCGGAGCCCGAGGCGTTGATGCGCGTCTACAAGACGACCGTCGACAATCCGGACCGCCTGGGCGGGACGGTGTCGCCGCCCGACTATGTGGACTACCGTCGTGACAACTCCGTGTTCAGCGAAACGGCGGCGACGCTGACCGGGTCATACGCGTTGACCGGGTTCGGCGCAGCAGAGCGCATTCCAACAGCTTTGGTCAGCGGCGGGTTCTTCGACGTGATGGGCACGCGGCCCGCGATTGGCCGCGCAATCACCACGGCCGATGACCCGATAGGCTCACGCGACGTCGTTGTCTTGAGCCACGCGCTTTGGGCGCGGCGGTTCGGATCGAACCCCGGCATCGTCGGACAGCCACTCGTGTTGGACGGCAAGCCGTACGAGGTCATTGGCGTGATGCCGGCCGGGTTTCAGTATCCACTGCGCTCCGAGATGTGGGTGCCGCTCCGCTTCTCCGCCGAGGACCTCCAGGCGCAGCGGGGCGCCCACTACATCGACGTGCTCGGCCGCCTCAAGCCCGGTGTGCCGCTGGAACGCGCGCGAGAGGACTTGCGCGGCGTCGCCGCCCGCCTGGCGCGCGATTTTCCGCGGACCAACCGCGACACCTCCGCTTCGGTGCACCCCTTGCGCGAATCGCTGGTCGGCAGCGTGCGGCAATCGATGTTCGTGCTGCTCGGCGCCGTCGGACTCGTGCTGCTG
>DATMJU010000388.1:0-2061 GCA_035553795.1 Vicinamibacterales bacterium | reverse complement strand
ACGTGCGGCCCTCCTTCGAAGAAACCGAAAAGCTGTGCCGCGCTTCGAGGACCACCGAGACGGCGGCGGCCGCGTAAGCCATGAAGCCGCAAGCCCCGGTCATCATCATCAAGAAGAAACGCGGTGGCCATCACGGCCATCACGGCGGGGCCTGGAAGGTCGCGTACGCCGACTTCGTGACCGCGATGATGGCGTTCTTCCTGGTCATGTGGCTGGTCTCGCAGAGCTCTGAGGTGAAGGAGAACGTTGCCGGCTACTTCCGTGATCCCGGCGTGTTCGAACACGAGCGGTCCACCGGGATGCTCGCGGGCGGGACCCCCGGCATGGAGCCGGGGCGTTCGCCGGAGGCAATGACGGCGCGCCCCGATCCTGCGGCGACGGTTCGCGAGAAGCAGTCGCTGATGTCGGCCGCCGAACAGATTCGCAAGCAACTCGAAAGTGCTCCGGGCATCGCGACGCTGCGCGATCAGATCGAGTTCACGCTCACCGCGGAAGGTCTCCGCATCGAGCTGGTTGAGCGGGCTGGATCGAGCTTCTTCGACAGCGGCAGCGCCGTATTGAGGGGCGAGAGCGTCAAGATCCTGTCGATCATCGCCGCCGAGTTGCAAACGCTGCCGAACGCCGTCGCGCTCGAAGGTCACACCGACAGCCGGCCGTACCTGAGCGGCGAACGCTATGGGAACTGGGAGTTGTCCGCCGATCGCGCCAACGCGGCACGGCGGGAAATGCAGAGCGGCGGCATACAGGGCGAGCGGATCACGACCGTCCGCGGGTTCGCCGACCGGCAGCTGCACGTGCCGGCCGAACCACTCGATCCGCGCAACCGCCGCGTCTCGATCGTGGTCCGCAGCCAGGCCGCGGCGGCGCTCGAGTCCGCGCTGCAGGCCAAGCGTTAAGCCGTCAGTTGCGCCTTGGCGGCTTCGAAGCACGACGGGCAGATTCCGTGCGTGAACTTCGCGTTCGAGTGCTCGGTGACGAACACCTCGACGCGCTCCCAGTAGTTGTGATCGTTCCTGATGCGCTTGCAGTAACAGCAGATCGGCAGCAGGCCGCCGAGTTGTTTGACGCGGGCGAGAGACGTTTCCAATTCCTTGACCTTTTCAGCAAGACGTTCTTGAAGGGCGACGACGCGCGCGCCGACCTGCACGCGGGCGCGAAGTTCATGCGGATCGACCGGTTTGACGAGGTAGTCGTCGGCACCGGACTCGAGGCCGGACACGACGTCAATGCGGCTGCTGCGCGCGGTCAGCAACACCACGTACAGATGCGCGAGCGCGGGAGTGCTGCGGATGCGCCGGCACAACTCGGTGCCATCGAGGCCGGGCATCTCCCAGTCAATCACCGCGAGTGACGGTGTCTGTTCGCACAACAGGTGCCAGGCCGTGGTCCCTTCGTTGGCGACGATCACCTCGAAACCCCAGGATGTCAGGCCGCGCGCCACAATCGCGGCCGCGGCGCGGTCATCATCTGCTACGAGGGCGCGCATTCTGTCTCCTCCAAACGATGCAGCATGTCTCGAAGGCCGGCTTCGAGTGTCGTGGACGCATCGCCAATCCGCTGCCAGGCGAGTTCGAAGAGCGCCGTTTGCCCCTGCGACGCGAGTTCTTCCATGAGTTTTGCCAGCGCCGCCAGCGAGCGGCCGCCGACCGTGGCCGCCGCGCCCTTGATCGCGTGGGACGCGCGGCTGATGGCCTGCCGGTCGTCAGTCGTGATCGCCGCGCGCAGCGTGGCGAGGCGCGCCTGGTGATCTTCGATGAACGAGGTGACGACTTCACGCGCGAGGCTGGCATCGTCCCCCAGCCGCGCCATCAGGTCGGCTTCATCGAACGCGACGGCGTCGTTGTCGCCATCCGGCGCGGGCGTCGTGCCGCTGGAGTCTTCCTCGACGACCGCAAACAGCGCCGCCGGGTCAATCGGCTTGGACAGGTATCCATCCATGCCGTGCGCCAGGCAGCGTTCGCGGTCCCCGGCCATCGCGTGCGCGGTCATCGCGACGATGCGTGTGCGGGTGCCGATCACGCTTTCGCGAGTGCGAATCTCGGTCGTGGCTTCCAGCCCGCC
>DATMJU010000387.1:0-2548 GCA_035553795.1 Vicinamibacterales bacterium | reverse complement strand
ATACACTTCGGTCCAGGCGTGCAGATCGGTGAAGTCTTCCGCGGCGCCGGAAGGGCCGTCGAGCGAGGCGATATCCGGTTTCAATTGAATGAGATAACCGGAGACGAACCGCGTCGGCATGCCGAGATGCCGCAGGATTTGCACGAGCAGCCAGGCGCTGTCGCGGCAGGAGCCTGCTCCGCTGGAAAGCGTTTCCTCCGGCGTTTGCACGCCGGGCTCCATGCGGACGATGTAACGGATCGCTTTCTGAAGACGTTGGTTGAGGTCAACGAGGAAGTCGACCGTATTGCGCTTCTCGCGCGGGATCAGCGCCATGAAGGCTTCGAGCAACGGACCCGCCGGTTCGGCCTTCAAGTACGGAGACAATTCGTCAGTGAGTTCTGCGGGATAGGCGAAGGGAAAATTCTCGGCTTGCGGCTCGACGAAGAAGTCGAACGGATTGATCACCTCCATGTCGGCCGTGAGGTCGACGGTGATCATCAGCTCTGAGGTCTTTTCCGGGAAAACATAACGGGCAAGCCAGTTGCCGTTCGGGTCCTGCTGCCAGTTCACGAAATGCTCGGCCGGCTTCACGGTGAGCGAATAGCTGAGGATTTTCGTGCGCGAATGCGGCGCGGGGCGGAGGCGAATGACCTGAGGGCCCAATGAGATAGGCCGGTCGTAGCGATAGCGGGTCGCGTGATGAAGACTGACGAGGACCGACATGGGACGCTACAGGACCTCTGCGAATACGCGCATCATGCCTAGCTAATAAGCAAGTTCCAGGCCATTGGAGTCTGCCAAGAGGGTTAGCGTTTGGATCGTAACCGACTGAAACTGCTGGATTTTTAGGCAGATTGCGGAACTTTCGCAAAGGCCCATGACCCGACGATGACGAGGCGCCGAGATCCGACGATTCCTCGGACGCGAGCATGCCGTTGATCAGGTGATCTGCGCGATCGTCGGAGCCGAACTGAACCCAGTGCTACTCCGCCGCGGGAAGAACCTCGCGATCGATGATCACCGGCGGCTCATGCGCGGTCACCGCCGGCACCTCACCCTCGTAACGCTCGACCTCGACCAGCAGCGAGTGCGCGGCTGGCGCCTGCGCGAGCTTCGAGGTGCCCTTGTCGAGCGTGAGCACGTTCGGGTTGCCGTGCTTGTCGAGCGCGCCGATCTCGCCGGGGCGATCCGGGTCGTACCACGCGCCGGTCGCAAGCTGCACGACGCCGGGGCGGATCATGTCGGTGACATGCACGCCGGCGAGACATGCGCCGCGATCGTTGAACACGCGGGCGATGTCGCCGTCGCGCAGGTTGCGCGCCTTCGCATCCCTCGGATTGATCCACAGCGGCTCGCGGCCCTTCACCTTCTGCGCGACGCTGACCGGCGCAGGATCGAGCTGGCTGTGCAGGCGCGGGGCCGGCTGGTTCGAGGTCAGGTGCAGCGGATGACGTGCCGCTTTCTTCGAACCAAGCCACTCGGCGGGTTCCATCCACACCGGATGGCCGGGGCAGTCGTCGTAACCGAAGCCTGCAATCGTTGAAGAGAAAATCTCGATCTTGCCGGACGGCGTCCTGAGCGGATTCGCTTTCGGATCGCGGCGGAAGTCCTCGAACATCACATAGGGCTTCGCGGCCTCCGGCATCTCCACGCGGCCGGCCTTCCAGAATTCGTCGAAGTCCGGCAGACGGATCTGCTCCTGCGAGACTTGTTCCTTTAGCGACTCATAGAGGAACTTCACCCAGCCCATCTCGTCGCGGCCTTCGGTGAACTTCTCCTTGTGACCGAGGCGTTCGGCCAGCGCCGTGACGATGTCTAGATCGGAGCGGGATTCACCGACCGGATCGACGGCCTTCTGCATCGCGTAGACGACATTGTCGAACCAGCCAGCGCTGATGTCGTTCCTCTCAAGGGTCGAGGCGGCAGGCAGCACGATGTCGGCGAAGCGCGCCACCGGCGTCCAGAAAATCTCGCTGACCACGATGCTGTCCGGCTTCTGCCAGCCGCGCAGCATCTTGTTGAGGTCCTGATGATGGTGGAACGGATTGCCGCCGCCCCACACCACCATGTGAATGTCCGGATAGGTGAGGCGCTTGCCGTTGAAGTCGTAACTCTCGCCCGGATGCAGCAGCATGTCGGTGACACGCGACACCGGAATGTACTTGCCGGTCGGATTGACGCCCGCGGCCATCGCGCGCAGCGGCGCGGGTGCGCGGTTCATGCCCTTCGCGCCCATCGAGCCGTAGCCGACGCCGAAGCCGGTGCCGGGAAGGCCGATCTGCCCGAGCATGGCGGCGAGCGTGATGCCCATCCAGATCGGCTGCTCGCCGTGATCGCCGCGCTGGAGCGAATAGGCGAGCGCGATCATGGTGCGTTTGCCCGCCATCTTGCGGGCGATGCCGCGGATGGTGTCCGCGTCGATCTCGCAGATGTTCGCGGCCCAGTCGGCGGTCTTCGGCACGCCGTCGGTTTCGCCGAGGAGATAGCGCGCGAAGATGTCGTAGCCGGTGCAGTAACGTTCGAGGAATTCCTTGTCGTGCAAGCCCTCGGCGTGGAGCGTGTGCGC
>DATMJU010000386.1:0-4282 GCA_035553795.1 Vicinamibacterales bacterium | reverse complement strand
GCGCTGGCCAGGCCGCTGGCCGTGACATCGCTCGTCCGCACGGCGGGTGTGGATCTCGTCGTGCTGCAGGACGGATCGGCGTCGATGCACGTGACGGATGTCCGCGGCAATCGCTGGCAGCGGTCGATGCAGTTCCTGCGCACGATGGGCGAGACGCTGCGATGGGACAACGATCGCGTGGCGCTCGCGTTGTTCGCGCACATGGCAACGCCGCAGATCCGCCTGACGAAGGATCCCAACACGTATTTCTTCTTCCTCGATCACCTCGAGGACAAGTCGCCGTTCCGACTCGAGGATGACGGCACGTGGGACACCAACATCGAGCGCGGCATCTACTGGGGCATGCGCCTCATCGAGAAGGATGAGGAGCTGCGCCGTACCGCAGGCCTGACGACCAAGCTGCCGGACGCGAACAACGCGCGCTCGTTCGTGCTGATTTCGGATGGTCAGTCGTGGAGCGGCGAGGTCGCCAAGTCGCTGGCGCTGGCGCAGGGGAGCGGTATTCCGGTCAGCGTGATTGGCGTCGGCACCACGGCCGGCGGCATCATCCCGGATCCAAAGCGTGAAGCGAATCAGGCGGCCGTGCGGTCGGTCTTGAATCGCGCGGAGCTGACCCGCATCGCCACTGCTGGCGGCGGCCGCTACTACGAGCTCGATCGCGAGTCCGATCGCGAGATCGCCAACGCGATCATCGAGACCACGCGCCGCCGCGCGGGCACCACCGGCATCCAGGAAGGCACGCGCGACCTGTATTGGAACTTCCTGCTCGCCGCCGGCATCTTCCTCGCCCTCGGCGTCCTGTTCCTCCGCGACCGCGTCGCCCTCGCGCTGCAGCTGGGCGCCGCCGCCGCCGTCCTCCTCTTCGTCCAGACGCTGTTCTGAAGGGGCCGGGGTTCTTTTCTACTGGCATTCCAATTGCGTTGATGTCCCTCCATTCGAGGAGGCTTCAATGCCAAGAAGACCACGTGGCACCCTGCGAGGCGTGGCATTCCACGTAATGAATCGTGCCGTCCGGGGAACAAACTTGTTCCTGACCTCGGACGACTTCACTGCTTTCGCGAGAATTCTTCGGGAAGAACTGTACGAGTCGCGTGTAGAGATTCTTTCGTACCAGGTGATGCGAAATCACTGGCACTTAGTCATGACCTGCGAACGCATCGCAGATCTTTCAGTTTTCATGCACCGCTTCGAAGGAAGACATGCCAACAACTGGGCCGGCGCGCACGACGCGCGCGGCAAGGGATACGTCTACCAAGGACGGTTCAAGGCCGTGCCGGTACAAACGAGCCACTCGTTGTTGCGGGTGTGTCGTTACGTGGAGCGCAACGCACTACGCCAACACCTGGTCGCGGCGGCCGAGGATTGGGAGTGGGGAAGCCTCCATGCGCGTTGCAACAACTACTATCCAATTCCACTCGCTGAGTGGCCAATTCTGCGACCATCGAACTGGACCGAGCTGGTGAACACTCCGCAAACGGCGGACGAACTCGCGGAATTGAGGAACCGAATTACACGCGATCATCCGATCGGCGATCCTCGATGGGTCGAAGCGGTCGCTCCGTTCGTCGGACTGACTCTAAGACCCAGAGGACGACCTAAGAAATGATCCCCGGCCCCTTCCCCCAGCTAGACGTTGAATTTGAAGAGGAGGACGTCGCCGTCTTTGACGAGGTACTCCTTGCCTTCCATGCGATACAAACCTTTATCGCGCGCGGCGGCGACTGAGCCACAGGCGACCAGATCGGTGTAAGCCACGGTCTCGGCCTTGATGAAGCCGCGCTCGAAATCGGAGTGGATGACGCCGGCAGCCTGGGGCGCGGTGTCGCCGCGGTGGATCGTCCAGGCGCGGACCTCTTTCTCACCCGCCGTGAAGTACGTCTGCAATCCAAGCAGGTGATACGTGGCGCGGATCAGCGCGCCGATGCCGCTCTCGGCGACGCCGAGCGACTGCAGGAACTCCGCCGCTTCGGCGGGCTCCAGATCGACGAGATCGCTTTCGATCTGCGCGCTGATCACCACCGCCTCGCACGACAGGTGCGTGCTGACATACTCGCGCACCTTGACGACGTACGGATTGCTGTCGGCGGTGGCCAGCTCGGACTCCTTGACGTTGCACGCGAAGATCGTCGGCTTGTCGCTGAGCAGGAAGAACTGCTTCGCGATCGCGCGCTCTTCCGGCGTCAGCTCCACGGTCAGCGCCGGCTTGCCGGCATCAAGCGCGGTCTCGATCTTCTGGAGCACCGCCTCTTCCGCGGCCGCGACCTTGTCGCCGCGCTTCACTTCCTTCGCGACGCGCTCGCGCCGCTTCCGCACCGTTTCCAGATCCGCGAGCATCAACTCGGTGTTGATCACCTCGATGTCTCGCACCGGATCGACCGAGCCCGACACGTGCAGCACGTCCGAATCATCGAAGCAACGCACGACCTGGACGATCGCATCGACCTCGCGGATGTGCGTCAGGAACTTGTTGCCAAGCCCTTCCCCGTCGCTGGCGCCTTTCACCAACCCGGCGATGTCCACGAACTCGATGGCCGCGGGAATCACCACCTTGGTGTTCGCGATCCGCGCCAGCTCCCCAAGCCGCGCGTCCGGCACCGTGACCACACCAACGTTCGGGTCGATGGTGCAGAACGGATAGTTCGCCGCTTCGGCCTTGCGCGTGCGGGTGACGGCGTTAAACAGGGTGGACTTGCCCACGTTCGGCAACCCGACGATTCCAGCTCTCAACATGATAAAGACGAGGCTCCTGAAGCTAATGACAGCTCTTCAGGATACCTCGCCATGGCAGGCCGCCGCCAACCCCCGGCAGCTGTTCCCGACCCTAAGCCCAAGCTATAGTTGAAGCGTGAAAGCTCGACTGCTTTCGGTCGTCATCGCGGGACTGCTGGCTTCGGCCTGCGGCTCCCAGCCTGAGATCGAGGACTACCCGGCGAAGATTGCGGCGATTCGCGCCGCCAAGGACGAGAGCTTCCAGAACGATCCGAACTCGCCGATTCCGGCCGACAAGAAATCCACGCTGCTGCCGCTCGCCTACTACCCGATCGACGAGATGTACGCCGTTCCGGCGACGCTCGAACCGTCCGCGGATCGCGCGCGCATCCAGGTGCCGACCTCGATCGGCAAGATTCGCGACCTCGAAGTCGTGGGCACGTTGAGGTTCTCCGTGAAAGGTCAGCAGACCCGGCTCACCGCGTTCATGGAGATCACCGAACCGCGCTCGAACCGCCTGTTCGTGCCGTTCGCGGACGAGACCAGCGGCACCGAGACGTATCCGGCCGGCCGTTACATGGAGCTCGATCCGACGCCGACCGGCATCTACCTGGTCGACTTCAACATCGCGTATCACCCGTACTGCTACTACAGCCCCGAATACGACTGCCCGTTCCCGCCCAAAGAGAACCGGCTGGCGATGCCGATTCGTGCCGGCGAGAAGATGTCCAAGGCGGATTCGACCGCTCCGTGACCACACCGCTCAAAGCGCTCCAGTCCATCGTCTTTGACTTCGACGGCGTGATTGCCGACAGCGAGCGCCTGCACCTGCGCTCCTACCAGGACATCCTCGCGCCCGAAGGCATCACGATCTCCACCGAGGATTACCTCGCGAAGTACCTGGGGTATGACGATGTCGGGGTGTTCAAGGCGATTGGACGCGATCACGACGTGCCGATGGATGACGGGCGCGTCGCGGAGCTGATCGCGCGCAAAGGCGAGCGCTACGAATCGCTGGCGGCTTCCGGCGAGATGCTGTTTCCCGGCGCTGCCGACTTCATCCGCTCCGCCGTTGCTGCCGGCGTGCCGATCGCAATTGCATCGGGCGCGCTGACCCACGAGATTGAAGACGTGCTCACGCGAGCCGGCATCCTGAACCTCTTCCCCGTTATCGTCGGCGCGGACCAGACAGAGCGGAGCAAGCCGCATCCCGATCCCTACCAGACGGCGTTCGCGCGGCTGCGCGCCCACACCGGCAAGGACCTGATCACCTGGCGATCGGTCGCGATCGAGGACTCCCGATGGGGCCTGGAGTCGGCCCGCGCCGCGGACTTGCGATGCGTCGCGGTGACGAACACCTACCCCGCAGCCGAACTGCGTGCCGATGCCGAACTGGTGGTCGCCGGCCTTCACGCGCTGACGCTTGAAGCCCTCGATGACCTGTGCGGCGACTAGCCGGGGTTACACTTAAACGACTTGTCGAAGCCCCTCGCTGAACTGATCGCGGACGCCGCCGATCGGCCCGGGCCGGAGCTGGCTGCTCCGGCGTTCCTGGTGGCGCGGATTGAGTATC
>DATMJU010000385.1:0-2303 GCA_035553795.1 Vicinamibacterales bacterium | reverse complement strand
GAACAGCACCACCGTGAAGGCAAGCGCGCCGACAGCGACGCCCATCATCCACAAGCGGTGGTCGCGCAGCCGCGCGCGGAACCAGCGGCGAGGGAAACGCTCGCGGTACGCAGCCACCGGGCGGGTATCGAGCGACCATTCGAGCACGCGCATGTAGCGCTGCATCCACGGCCCGTTGCCGTGTTCGGCCTGCCCGTGCGCTTTGAGAAAATAGGCCGCGATCATCGGCGTGATCATGCGCGCGACGAGCAGCGAGAACAGCACCGCGATGACGACGGTGAGGCCGAAGTTCTTGAAGAACTGGCCGGAAACGCCGGGCATCAATGCCACGGGCAGGAACACCGCGACAATCGAGAAAGTCGTGGCGACAACCGCGAGGCCGATCTCGTCCGCGGCGTCAATGGCCGCCTGATAGGCCGACTTGCCCATGCGCATGTGCCGGACGATGTTCTCGATCTCCACGATCGCATCGTCCACCAGAACGCCGGCCACGAGGCCGAGCGCGAGCAGCGACATCGTGTTGAGCGTGAAACCGATCAGGCTCATCAGCCAGAAGGTCGGGATCGACGAGAGCGGAATGGCGATCGCCGAGACGATCGTCGCCCGCCAGTCGCGCAGGAAGAAGAACACCACGATCACGGCAAGAACCGCGCCTTCGACCATCGCGGACATCGAGGACTTGTACTGTTCCTTGGTGTAGCCGACGCTGGAGAAGAGCTGGATGAAGTGGACGCGGCCGCCCTGCTCCTTCTCGATCTTGGCGAGTTCCTTGACGGTATCGTCGTAGACGCTGACGTCGGATTGACCGCGCGCACGGGCGATGCTGAAGGTGACAACCGGCTTGCCGTCGTGCTTGGCGATCGACGTGATTTCGCTGAAGCTGTCACGCACATCGGCGACGTCGGACAGGCGGACGGTGCGGCCATTCGTAATGCCGATTTGCGTGCGCGAAAGTTCGAACGCGCTCGACGCATTGCCGAGCACGCGCACGGCCTGGCGCGAACCGGCGACTTCAGCGCGGCCGCCTGCTGCGTTGAGATTGACCTGGCGCAGCGCGGCGTTGATCTGCGTCGCCGTGACGCCTTGCGCCTTCATCCGCATCGGATCGAGCGTGACGGCGATCTCTCGGTTCACGCCGCCATTGCGCTCGACTTCCGCCATGCCGGGGACCGAGAGAAGACGCTTGCGCACCGAGTCGTCGATGAACCACGAGAGCTGCTCGATGGTCATGTCGTCGGCGGAGACGGCAAAGTAGGCAATGGCGTCGGACGAGGTCTGCGCCTTGACCACCTGCGGTTCGAGGATGCCTTCGGGCAGATCCCCGCGCACCTGATCGACCGCGTTCTTGACCTCGTTCACCGCTGCATTGATGTCCGTCCCGATGGCGAACTGGACCATCGTCTGGCTGGACCCTTCGGTCGCCGTCGAACTCAGGGTATCGACGCCCGCGATTGTCCGGACTGCGGATTCGATGCGCTGGGTGATCTGGTTTTCGATTTCCGTCGGCGCCGCGCCCGGCTGGGAGATGGTGACAATGACCAGCGGGAATTCGATGTCCGGCTGGTCCTGCACCTTCATGCCCATGAACGCCACAATCCCGGCCAGCGTGAGGCCAAGGAACATGACGATGGGTACGACCGGGTTGCGGATCGACCAGGCGGAGATGTTGCGGAAGTTCATGTGTGCGGCCCTCGGTTCACGAGCCGGCGGGCGTGGCGGCGCTGGCAGCAACCGGGCGCACGACATCACCCGGGTTGAGGAAACCGCCGGCGCGCAGGACAACACGTTCGTTGCCGGCAAGGCCTTCCGATATGACGATGCCCTGTGCGGTGACGTCCCCGGTCTTCACCGCGCGGCGGGAGACCTTGTTGTTCTGGTCGACGACGTAGACGAACGCACCCTGCTGATCTGACAGGATCGCCGATTCCGGCAACATCGGCGCAATGACCGAGCCGCTGCGGATCTGCGCACTGGCAAAGCCGCCCGGACGCAGCGCGCGATCATACCCGAGAGCGATGCGCGCGATGCCTTCACGCGTCTGCGTGTCGATCGTCGGGGAAAGCTGCCAGATCTGGCCGGTAAACGCCTTGGCGGTGCCGACCGGCGTCACATCGGCAGACTGGCCGACCGCCAGCCGCGCGAGATCGTTCTCGGCGAGGCGCGCCTGCATTTCGAGCTGGCCGTCCTTCGCAATCCGGAACAGCACGCCGCTGCCTGGGCTGACGATCTGACCTGGCTCCACGCCGCGAGTGAGCACGAGGCCGGCCGCCGGGGCGACGATATTGAGCCGCGCGGTACTGGCA